>DATKED010000168.1:0-3804 GCA_035512375.1 Anaerolineales bacterium | reverse complement strand
TCGGCGTTCAAGCCGCGCTCTATACCGTTCTGCGCTTCCGTCTCTTTATTCATGTTACATCAACTGCCCATACAGGCTCCATGATGGGCGCAAGCGGAGGCACATCCGCCACCGCGATGGTTGCCTGTTGTATACATCACGTCACAGATGTCCTGCCCATTCTCGGTCTGAGCGCGGCGGCAAGTTTTCTCACGCGTTATCAGCGTCCATTCATGCTTGTCGGTCTCGCGATGAATTTAATTGGTATTGGTGTCATGCTCTTCGTGCTCTATCGTGAACGACAAAAACTTAAACCTGTTCTTTTGGAGATTAAATGAAACGACTTCTCATACCCGCCCTTTTGATTTTATCCCTTGTGCTTGCCGCATGTTCTGCGACTGTGACCCCGCTTCCATCTGATCTTCAGCCTGCTCCTGTTTCGACACAGGGTCCCGATGCTGTTTCGGAAGAATCTGCCTCCCCTGCAAATGTTTCTGCCACCCGCATTGACGAGCAAGGCGCCATCATCATCGAAATCTCCCCACTCAACCTTGCCTCGCCAACTGATACATTCGAGTTCGATGTGGTGATGACCACTCACTCCATTGACCTGAGTATGGATCTGGCAACGCTATCTACTCTCACTACTGACACAGGTGTTAGTGTGGAATCAACTCTCTGGGACGCTCCGCTCGGTGGTCATCACGTGGAAGGTAAGTTGATCTTTCCGGCAACAAAAGATGGCAAACCCATCCTCAAAGGCGCAACAAAACTTACGCTCACAATCATTAACGTGGACGCACCCACCCGAATCTTTGAATGGGATTTGAAATAAAAGGAGTTCCTATGAATAAACGTCACCTCTGGATCATGTTGTTGTGCTGCCTGCTCCCGATCATCGGGTTGGCCGCAATCTTTCTGCTCAATATACCCGCGAATACTGTCCTGTATTTCGCATTGATTCTGCTTTGCCCGATTGCGCATTTTTTCATGATGGGTCAAATGGGGCACGAGCATGATGGCGGGCAACAGAACGTGCAATTGAAACAAAGATGATCGATCTCAGTGGGGGAGGATTGTAGTGGTATCATCGCCTTATGACCACCGCCACTGCCCAAGCCGCGCCTAATATCGCATTCACCAAGTACTGGGGAAACCGCGACAATACCCATAAACGGTTCGATCTCGATGAATCTCCAAGGGCTGACCACGCTTACAACGGTCAGCTTCCAAAATTCATTACCATTTGATGAAATGGTTATCAATGGGCATGAGGTGCTGGGCGCCGGGCAGAACAATGGGAATTCGTCGCCACGCCTTTCGAGCCGTCAAACATTGTTTTCGTTTCCAGTTTTTCCCCCGAACATTATCCCCCACTTCCAAAATGTCTCTGTAAACTCCGATATTTCAATTCCTTCTTGCTCAGCGCTTGAATCGCAGAGACCGCCGCCATCGCCGCGGAAAGCGTTGTCAGCAATGGCACGTTCATCGCAATCGCCGCCGAACGGATCGCTGCGCCAGCACTGTGTGCATGCGGACCCAACGGTGTGTTCAAAACGAGTTGAATTTTTCCCGCGCGAATCAGGTTCACAATCTGAACTGAATCATCCATCGCCTTCTCGACCACTTCCACAGGCAAGCCAGCATTATTAATCATATACGCAGTGCCGGGTGTGGCATAAAGTCTGAATCCCATGCGATGCATATCGCGCGCGAACTTCAAGCCTGCGCTTTTGTCATAGTCATTGACCGTGATCAGCACTGCACCGCTCTGCGGCAACCCCACCCCGGCCGCGATCTGAGATTTTGCAAATGCGTGACCAAAACGTGCGGCATGCCCCATCACTTCGCCCGTGGAGCGCATCTCAGGTCCGAGCAAAGAACTCGAACCGGGAAGTTTCTTAAAGGGTAGCACTGCCTCCTTGACAAAGAATCCATCCACGCGCGGTTCTGTGGTAACGTTGAGTTCTTGGAGCGTACAGCCTGCCATCACTTGTGCAGCGACATATGCCATGTTCAATCCTGTCGCTTTGCTGGCATAGGGCACAGTCCGTGAGGCACGCGGGTTGACTTCCAGCACGCAGACGACTTCATCCTTCAATGCAAATTGCACATTCATCAAGCCGCGCACACCGAGTGCAAGCCCTAACTGCTCGGTGTATTCGCGCATGATGCCCTGATGATAGGCGCTGACCTTGTAAGGCGGCAGCACGCACGCCGCATCTCCCGAATGGACGCCGGCCTCTTCGATATGCTGCATGACCGCCCCGACAACGACACGCTTTCCATCAGATAATGCGTCTACATCAATTTCGAAGGCGTCTTCCATAAACTTGTCAATCAAGATCGGTTGACCGGGAGCCGCCTCGATTGCCTTTTGAATGAATCCTGCCAAATTTTCTTCCGAATCCACTAACGCCATTGCCCTGCCCCCCAACACGAACGACGGTCTTACCAAAACGGGATAACCAATTCTTTGTGCAACTTCACGCGCATCTTCCAACGAACGTGCAATTCCATTTTCAGGCTGGGGAATCTCCAACTCTTTGAGCAGTTTCGCAAACTCTTCGCGGTCTTCGGAGAGTTGAATCGCATGCGGTGATGTGCCGAGAATTTTCACACCTGCCGCTTCAAGCCCCGCCGCCAAGTTCAGCGGAGTCTGCCCGCCAAACTGAACTATTACACCGACAGGCTGCTCGCGGTCAATCACATTGAGGACATGTTCAAGTGTCAGTGGTTCAAAATACAAACGATCAGCCGTATCATAATCCGTTGAAACTGTTTCGGGGTTACAGTTGTACATGATGGTTTCGTATCCCATCTCAGACAAGGCAAACGCCGCCTGACAACAGCAGTAATCAAATTCAATGCCCTGGCCGATCCGATTCGGTCCGCCGCCGAGGATCAAAATCTTTTGTTTGTTAGTTGGGCGGGACTCATCATCCATTTCATAAGCGCTATAGAGATAAGGTGTCTGAGCTTCGAATTCTGCGGCGCAGGTATCAACCCGCTGGAAGGTGGGTAATACACCAAGACGCTTTCGTAATTCACGAACGTTGGTTAGAGGAAAGACGAAAGGAGAAAGAAGGCGGGAGATATGTGAATCGGCAAATCCCTGTTGTTTAGCGTAACGTAGAACAGGTTTGAGTTCGGCTTCGGTTTTGCAATTCCGAATTACCAATTCCCAATTACCAATCTCCCTCATCTGAGCCAAGAACCACAAATCATATCCTGTTGCCTGTACAATTTCATCCAATGACATGCCCTGCCGAATCGCACGATAGACGCGAAACAAGCGGTCAGCTGTGGGAGTTGTCAGCGATGATAAAGTTTCAGGGTCAGCAGGCAGCTCGCGGTTGGGACCTGAACCGTCGAGGGCGTCCACGCCAATCTCCAGCGATTGAATAGCCTTGTTCAGGGCTTCGGGGAAGGTGCGCCCCAATGCCATCACTTCGCCCACGGACTTCATCTGTGGTCCAAGGGTCGGGTCCACACCCGGGAATTTTTCAAACGCCCAACGCGGAATTTTTACCACAACGTAATCGAGCGATGGCTCAAACGCGGCTTTGGTTTGTTTGGTGATTTCGTTGGTGATTTCGTCGAGGGTATAGCCGACGGCAACGAGTGCAGCAAGTTTGGCGATGGGAAAGCCCGTGGCTTTGGATGCAAGCGCAGACGAACGACTGACGCGCGGATTCATTTCGATAACCACAATGCGTCCTGTTATGGGATCCACACCGAACTGCACATTCGATCCGCCCGTTTCCACCCCGACCGCGCTGAGCACACGATGAGCAAGGTCGCGCAGAATTTGATACTCGCGGT
>DATKED010000167.1:0-5093 GCA_035512375.1 Anaerolineales bacterium | reverse complement strand
CAGATTAACGAGATTTAGAGAAACCAGCAATCATTATAAAATAAGATTTGTCGCTTGAAAATAAACGAACTCCAGACTGCGGGCCTTTTTGTGGTCTTCAGTAGTTCTAATCCCATCCGAGCTGATATATCATGCTATCCGTGCTATCATAAACTTATAACCCAGTCCATCAAAGCTGCAGGCACTGATGATATTTCCAATGGGCCGTATTTGCTTTAGATGGACTGATTCGGGTCCTGTGGATGTCGAGATTATAGATTATCACTAGAGGAAATGTTTTTGGAAAGGAGAAAATTATGGTCCGGATTCCTACACATCGTCCACCGACTCATCCTGGAGAAATCTCCAGGCATCTAGGAGGATGGCCAATTGAGAGCGGATCTCTCGGGCATGCAAGTGCAGATCCGCACTGTAGAAATCAGCTTTGGCTTTATCCATTCCTTCGCGCAGAATAATTTTTGCGCTAAAATCATGAAGCGCCATTTGGATCGAGCAAATTTTCCGAGAGACAAGAGTAGAGAAACCGTTCATGTACGTCCTCCACGCGCACTACCAGCCTGAAAACCCGGGTGGTATTCTATTTTGGGCGGAAACTTCTGATGTCCCCGCGCCCAAACAAAGGCCTAAGCAAGCGGCGAAAAAAAGCAAATCCCGCCTGCACCCATTTTCTGCGGATACAGCCACGCTCAAAAACATTTTCAATCTTGACGGCGCGTCAAAAACTGCCACGCTGCGCCTGCCTGCCGTGCATGGCGTTCCCCTGCCCTCCCCCCAACTCGTTCAAAACTGGGAGTTGGATACTCAAAAGCCAAAACTCGATCCATTTCTCATTAAGGGGATTTGGCTGAACGCCGTTGATTCTCTGCCTGTTTTGTTGACGCACACCGCGACGACAGACCCCTCTTTATCACCTGCTCCTGATCTTCGGTACTGGAGCATGGCCAGCGCTTTGGCATTGGAGACCCTCGCCGCCCATAAGCTGATCCCTGCTCTTGTGCCTGTGGATGATGGGAAAACATACCATGCCCGCTGGCTGCCTGTGCTCGATGCGGCAAAAGACGCCGCGCGCCTGGCGCAATTGGAAACTGCCATGCCCGCCGTTTGTCGCGCGGCTGTGACCAAAGCCGATCTGCCTCAATCGCCGCACATGGTGCTCCACAACTTCCTCAACGCCTTCTGCGATTTGCTTGCACGATCCTGGGGGAAAAATGCAGCGCCGCGTTTCTACCTCGGCGCGGATACCCCTGCTGCGCGCTGGGTCGAAGCGTTATTTCGGGAGGACCCCACTGTCAAAGCCTCACCTGCACAATTGCAAAGTCTCGCCGCCAGCTATAAGGCATGGATGCGTAATCTGCACGTGGCGGGTGATGCGGCCTTCCGCATTGCTTTCCGCTTGCAGGCGCCCGCGTTGCAAAAAGAACCCTGGCAGCTGCATTATCTTATTCAAGCTAAAGACGACCCCAGCCTGTTGATCCCCGCCGATGAAGTCTGGAAAAAAACAAAAGGCGCGCTCACGCATCTCGGTCATCGCTTTGAACAACCGCAGGAAAAATTATTGACAGGTCTGGGATATGCGGCACGTTTATTCCCACCCATCACCGGCAGCCTGAAAGGGAAACGCCCCACCGAACTGGCAGTGGATACAAGCGGAGCGTACACATTTCTGCGTGAGACGGCTCCATTGCTGGAAGGTGCGGGCTTTGGCGTCCTCGTCCCACCGTGGTGGAACAAGAGAGGCGCCCGGCTTGGGGTAAAGGTCAAGATAAAGTCCAGGCAGGAGGCAGGCGCTCCAGGCAAAATGACGATGGAAAACCTGGTCAATTACCAATGGAAGTTATCGCTCGGCGAAACGGAGCTGACAGAAAAGGAATTCAAGACGCTGGCAAAGTTGAAGTCGCCGCTGGTGCAAATCCGTGGTCAGTGGGTAAGCCTGGACGCGGAGCAAATCGAAGCAGCGATCAAGTTTTGGGAGGAGGGTCAAACCCAGGGCGAGATGAGCCTGCTTGAAGCCATGAAGCTGGGCTTGGGCGGCGAAACACGTGAAGAGGCGGGCGGTTTGCCGGTGGATGAAGTGGTTACTGACGGCTGGCTGGGAGAATGGATGGAACAACTCAGGCAATCAGACAGGATGGAACAATTGGATCAACCCATCGGATTGCTCGGTCAATTACGTCCGTATCAACAATATGGGTATTCATGGCTGGCATTCCTGCGCAAATGGGGCTTGGGCGCCTGTCTCGCGGATGACATGGGGCTGGGCAAAACCATTCAAACGATCTCGTTATTGCTGCGCGAGAAGGAAAAGCTGGGAAAACTTCCTGCGCCTGTTTTGTTGATCGCACCCACCTCGGTAGTCACCAACTGGGAGCGGGAAATTGGCAGGTTCGCGCCCTCATTGCAGATCTTTATTCATCGGGGAGCGGACAGGCTGAGGGGCCATGAGCTGCGGCGTGCTGTCAAAGGTAAAGACATCATGCTCACCAGTTATCCCGTTGCACGTCTGGACGCCGAATCCCTCCAATCCATTAATTGGCTGGCGGTCATTTTGGACGAAGCACAGAACATCAAAAACCCAGCCGCCAGGCAGACACAGGTAATCCGCAAATTCAACGCCGAGTTTCGGATTGCACTGACGGGCACGCCTGTGGAAAACAGACTTTCCGAGTTGTGGTCGATCATGCACTTTTTGAATCCTGGCTATCTCGGTGGGCGCACGCAGTTCCGGGCAAATTTTTCCTTACCGATAGAACGGTATCATGATGAAGCTGCCCTGAAGCAATTGAAGCAGTTAACCACGCCGTTTATTTTACGGCGTGTCAAAACAGATCCGCGCGTGATCACTGACCTGCCCGAAAAAGTGGAGACCAAGATCTATTGCAACCTGACGGAGGAGCAAGCCACTTTGTACGAAGCGGTGGTGCAGGACGCGATGAAGCGAATTGAAGAGGAAGATGGAATACAGCGGCGCGGACTGGTGCTGAGCATGTTGATGCAATTGAAGCAGATCTGCAATCATCCCGTGCAGTACCTTCATCAAACGCGTAAGAATAAGAAGGGCGACTCGACCCCGCTCGCCGATTTGACCGGGCGCAGCGGCAAACTGGAACGTCTCGGCGAACTGCTGGAGGAAGTGCTGGCGGCAGGCGACCGCGCCTTGATCTTCACGCAGTTTGCCGAAATGGGCGAGATGCTGATGAATTATTTGCCGGGCGCGTTTCACGCCGCAACCCAGTTTTTGCACGGCGGCACTCCCACAAAAGCCCGCGATCGCATGGTCAAACGTTTTCAGGAGGAGGAGCGCGCTCCATCCATTTTTATTTTGTCATTGAAGGCGGGCGGCACAGGTTTGAACCTGACACGCGCCAACCATGTATTTCATTTCGACCGCTGGTGGAATCCGGCTGTGGAAGATCAGGCAACGGACCGAGCTTTTCGCATCGGGCAGAAACGCAATGTACAAGTGCATAAATTCGTCACAACGGGGACACTGGAGGAAATGATAGACGATATGATCGAATCCAAAAAGGGGCTGGCGCAGGCGGTGATCGGAAGCGGCGAGAATTGGATCACCGAGATGAGCACAGATGAATTACGCAGGGTGGTCACCTTGAGGAGGTCTTAACATGCCATACGGTTTCTGGTTCAAACCAACGAAAGCCATCCAGGCCAGGGGTGGGATCAAAGCGCAGAGTCAACGCGGGGCGTTTGCAAAAAATTGGTGGGCACAAAGATGGATAGCAGCGCTCGAACGGCTTATGGATTCAGGGCGTCTCTCACGCGGGCGAAGTTACGCGCGCAAGGGTCAGGTGCTTTCCATAGAGGAAACCAGGGAGGGCATCGCGGCGCGCGTGCAGGGATCACAGCGCACGCCGTACAAAATCAAGATCCGGATCGCGCCTCTAACTGACGCACAATGGGACAAGGTCATTGACGGGCTTGCCGAACAAGCCATTTTCAGCGCGCAATTGCTGGCTGGCGAAATGCCGCAGGAGATTGAGCAAGCCTTCGAAGCTGCAAAGGTGAGTTTGTTCCCTTCGCAGCGCTATGATCTGGAGACGGATTGTTCCTGTCCCGATTATGCCAACCCGTGCAAACACATCGCCGCGGCGCATTACATCCTTGGGGAACGGTTTGACGAAGATCCATTTTTGATCTTCCGTTTGCGAGGTCGCACCCAGGAACAGGTGATGCAGGAATTGCGCAAACGACGTGCCGGCGCTGATGAGGCTGCCGAAGAGGACGCGGAAGAATTTGAAGCAAGCATTCCGCTGGAAGATTGCATTGCCAATTATTGGGAGTTGGGCGCGCCGCTGGAAGGCTTCTCCGTTGCGATCCGTCTGCCCGCGATTGAGATGCCGTTGATCAAACGACTCGGCGCCGCTACATTCATCCCCGATCCCGGGATTGAATCACTGTTGGGCGATGCATATCAAACCATTGGGCGCAAGGCGCTCCAGATCGCATTCCAGGAACAGAAAGAAGACAGCAAGACTGAAAAATGAGCCACTGCAAATTTCATGATGACTTATGAGATTAGGATCGAGAGATTGGTTGGCTGCATTTTCTTATGCTTCACAACGATTTTGTGCGACAAATTACTTCAGAAAACCAGGATTCATATAATGATAGGGCTGGTGGCTATCAAGTCTTCAAGACTTGATAGCCGTACAATATAACGCAAGTATTTGCGGCAGGAGATGTGCTATGGAACAAACCAAATTAACGGTTCGGGTACCACGTGATCTACTGGAAAATGTCAAGCTCTATGCTGCCCAGAATAATACAACCCTTACCAAATTGATTGAGGCTTATTTGCGTCGAATACCGGCGCAAGCACCTTTGGATGATGCACCTATTGTTCGTCGGTTGAGTGGCATTCTGTCGGAGAGCATATCTACCCAAGATTATCACGAACATCTGGAAGAGAAATATAGCCAGTGAACCTAAAGGAATGATTGACCTAACTGTGATTCTCGATGTTTTACAGAAAAGCAATCCATTCTCTGAAACATTTGCTGCCCTATTGGCGGCCGCCGAAACCGGTCATATCCAAGGCTATATCGCTGCTCATGGTGTAACCACGCTGTTCTACT
>DATKED010000166.1:0-4678 GCA_035512375.1 Anaerolineales bacterium | reverse complement strand
GGGCTCTCTCGAAGATTAATATCGAGATCGAGCCACGCAAAGTGACCGCGCTGATTGGGCCCTCCGGCTGTGGCAAGTCCACGTTTTTGCGTTGTCTCAACCGGATGAATGATACGATCACCGGTACACGCGTCGACGGCGAAATCCTTCTGGATGGCAAAGACATTTACGCCGAAGGCATGGATGTCGTTGCGCTCAGGCAAAAGGTGGGCATGGTCTTCCAAAAGCCGAACCCGTTCCCGCAATCGATCTACGATAACGTGGCATTTGGTCCGCGGGTCATGGGAATGGACGTAAAGATGGACGAAGTCGTCGAGAAGTCCCTGCGGGCTGCGGCGTTATGGGACGAAGTCAAGGCTGATCTGAAATCTGATGCGCTGGGTCTTTCACTGGGTCAACAACAAAGATTGTGCATTGCGCGCGTCATCGCCGTGCATCCGGAAGTCATCTTAATGGATGAATCGACTTCCGCGCTTGACCCAATTGCTACCTTACATATCGAGGAATTGATTGCAGAATTGAAGAAGGATTATACGATTGTGATCGTCACGCATAATATGCAGCAAGCCGCGCGCGTCTCCGACTCCACAGGTCTTTTCTGGCTGGGAGAGCTGGTCGAATTTTCTGAGACCCAGGCAATGTTTACCAAGCCAAAACAGGAACTGACAGAAGCCTATATTACGGGGAGAATGGGATAGAATAGCTTCCTTTGTAACAAAAATCCGCCAGTGTTTGCTGGCGGATTTTTTGAACTACTTTTTCTGTCGTTGCGCGTGCCAGAACTCATCATCGGTTGATTTGATCTCAGTCATTTCACCTGTTGCAATGAAGATTGTCCGCTCGCAGATATTGGTCACGCGGTCCGCCACCCGTTCGAGGTTGTGTGCCACCCACAGGAGCCAGTTGGCTCGTTCGATCGTTGTCGCATCCTGGATCACAAAGGTCATTAATTCACGATAGACCTGGTTGTACAGCGCATCCACTTCATCATCCATCACAGGGATGGATTTCGCAGTCTCTACGTCCTCGTTGACAAAGGCAGTCAACGCGACATGAAGCATATCCACGCCAATCTGAGCCATGCGCGGAACATCGATCAGCGGCTTGAGGAGCGGTGCATCACCCATGCGGATATTGATGTTGGCGATGCCTTTGGCGTAGTCGCCCATGCGCTCCAGTTCGGAGATGATCTCCATGCAGGATGCCAGCAGACGCAGGTCGTGCGCCATGGGCTGCTGCGTGGCGATCAGCACCATCAGTTTATTTTCGATCTCAAAGCGTTTCTGATTGATCTCTTTGTCATCGTCAAAGATCTGCTCAGATGCTTTAATGTCGCGTTTTTTCAGCGCATCCACTGAACCAAGAATGGCGTGCTCGACCATACTACCAAGTAAAAGTACGTCATCCTTGACCTGCTGAATTTCATTTTCAAATGTTTTGCGCAACATGGGTTCCTCATTTCTCCTGCCGGTCATCATATTATACTCTTCTTCGTTTTCATGATTATCCGAACCGACCAGTGACATAATCTTCTGTGCGCTTGTCTTTGGGATTCGTGAAGATGCGGTTGGTTTCGTCAAACTCGATAACGGTGCCGGATCGTTCACCTTCACCGGAAAGCATCATCATGGCTGTGTAATCCGAGGCGCGGGCAGCTTGCTGCATATTGTGAGTCACGATCACGATCGTGTACTGCTTTTTGAGTTCCTGCATCAACTCTTCGATTTTGAGAGTCGCGATCGGGTCGAGGGCGGAGGCAGGCTCGTCCATCAGGATCACCTCAGGTTTGATCGAAATTGCCCGGGCGATGCACAGTCGTTGTTGTTGTCCGCCTGAAAGCGATAAACCGGATTGATGTAGCTTATCTTTCACCTCATCCCAGAGCGCGGCTTGTTGCAGGGAATTTTCCACCAGTTCATCCATGTTTCCTCTGTAGCCATGGATGCGTGCAGTCCAGGCGATGTTTTCATAGATGCTCTTGGGGAATGGATTGGCTTTCTGAAACACCATGCCGATGCGATAGCGGACTTCGACCGGGTCGATCTGCGGGGCGTAGATATCCTCTCCATCGAACATGACCTGTCCCCTGATGGAGGTGCCGGCGAAGAGTTCGTTCATGCGATTGAAGGCACGCAGTAATGTGGATTTGCCGCAACCAGATGGTCCGATAATGGCCGTGATAGCATTTCTTTCGACCTTCATGCTGACCTCTGTCACAGCTTTAAAACTGCCGTAATATATATCGAGCTCGTGGGTTTCAATGACGTACTTGTTTTCAGAACTATGGTTTTTGGTCATGCCTAGAATCTCCTGCTGAAGCGATTGCGTAATAAGACTGCGGATGCATTCAGGCTGAGCAACAACACCAGAAGCACAAGAATGGATGCCGCGGCAAGGCTTCGAAATTCATCCTGCGGACGGGAGGTCCACTGGTAGATTTGAATGGGAAGCGTTGTGAACTTTGAAAATGGTGAAGAGGGATCGAAGCTGATGGCGGTGGATGCGCCGACCACAATCAGTGGGGCGGTTTCGCCGATGGCGCGCGAGATGGCGAGAATCGTCCCAGTCAGGATACCGGGCAGGGCGGTGGGCAGTACATGCGACCAGACTGTTTGCCATTTGGTCGCGCCGACGCCATAACTGGCATTGCGAAGCGACCTGGGTACGGCACGGATCGCCTCCTGGGCGTTGATGATGATGATCGGAAGCACGAGCAGGCCCAGGGTGAGTCCGGCTGAGAGCACGGTCCTTCCATTCGCGGAAGTTAAATTCACGATCCCAAATATTTTGCCGCTTGTGAATGCCTCCAGGGCTCGCACGAAAATAGCCAGTCCCAAAATACCGTAAACGATGGATGGCACGCCCGCCAGGTTGTTGATGTTGGTCTGGATAATTCGACTGAACCAGTTCTCCGAAGCGTATTCCTCCAGATAAATGGCGGCTCCCACACCGATTGGAAAGGCGAGCAAAATCGTGAACAGGATGGTCCACAGCGATCCGAGAATCGCAGTGCGGACGCCGGCGGTCAGTGGCTCGCTGGTCTGAGGTCGCGTCACGAAGTCAGTGGTGAGCCAGGAGACGAAATCCAATTCTGCTCCCGGGTAATCCTGGGTTACCGTCGCACGGATCTCATCTGCCTGGGTCAGGGACGGCCACAGCTTCCAGACTTGTACCACTTTGGGTCGGATGATCCGTTCGACGATCAGTTGATACACTTCTTCGCGTGACCGTAATGCAAAGGACTTTTCGTTTTCAAGTTTGTTGTATGCACCGCTTGAAAGGGTGGATTGGACAAGGGCAACCAGCTGCTCCTTGCTTTGGTCTTCAACCGGTGTTCCATCCACGGAAAGCGTATCGGGGTCCACTCTGGCTTCATATGCGACATATCCAAAAGCGCTATCAATCACATTGAACAGGAGTGCGATCAGTGCAATAATGCCGACGATGGTGGAGGCTTGAAAGAGGACATGCCATACCGCACCCTTGCGGTTGCGTCCATCAAGATTGTTGGCAAACCCCTGAACGATTGCTTTTTCCTTCATTCATACACCTCACGGAAGCGGCGCACAATCGCCTGACTGATGATGTTGAGAGTCAGGGTGATGAGGAACAGGAATAGCCCAAGCGCGAAAATGCTGTTGTAATCGATCGAGTCGTAACTCAGGTCGCCGCCCGAAATCCTCACGATGTGACCGGTGATCGTCTCTGCGCCGACGAACGGGCTGAATGTGAAATTGGGCCCTGCACCGGCGGCAACCGCCACGATCATCGTCTCGCCAATGGCGCGTGAGATGCCAACGATGATGGCGGCGGCGATGCCCGAAAGCGCTGCGGGGACCACGATCTGCAAAGCGACCTCCAGTTTGGTCCCGCCCACGCCATAGGCGGCTTCACGCAGGGAGCGGGGTACGGCGCTCAAGGAATCCTCGGTCATGGAAGTAATGAGGGGCAGGATGAGGATTCCCATCACCAGACCGGCTGACCCCGTATTGTAGATCTGAACGACATCCCTGCCGAAAATCTCGCGCAGCAAGGGTGTCATGAACGTGAGAGCGAAATATCCGTAAACGATGGTTGGTATTCCAGCCAGCACTTCCAGGATCGGCTTCAAAGTGTTCCGGACTCTGGGGCTTGCATACTCGCTCAAATAGATCGCCACGCTCATCCCCAATGGGATGGCGATCGCCATGGCAATGAGGGTTGTCATCATTGTTGAGGTGAGGAGGGGCCAGATGCCAAATTTATTGACATGTGGTTTCCACTCCGTGGTGGTGATTGTGGCAAGCAGATCCACTCCCGGCATCTGGAAAAAAAGGAAAGCCTCTTTTCCAAGTTCATACACGATGCCAAGTGTTATGAATATGGAGAAAAAGCCGCTGAAGAATAACAGTCCTTGAATGATCGTTTCTCCCCAGCGTGGTTTACGATGTAAACTGATTGTCGATGCTTTCTTTTCCGTGTTCTTTTTCAATGTCAGTTCGGCCATGAAAGCACCTCCTTTCTACAAATTCAAAAATCCCTTTTACAGCAAACTACCTTCCTTCTCCAATGGATCTGGAGAAGGAAGGTTTAACTCTTCATGATAATGATGATCGCCTACATATCCAGTGCGGCGCTCCAGGCGTCGAGATTTTCCTGAGACTGATCTTCACTGACGGGGAAGTAACCGACATCCAGG
>DATKED010000165.1:0-10442 GCA_035512375.1 Anaerolineales bacterium | reverse complement strand
GAATCTTGTTTACACCTGCACACGCCTCCTGGCTCAATCAAGCGGAACTCCTGCTGAAAAGTTTCGATGTGCGTTATTTGCAACGTGGCAATTGGACCAGCCGCCAACATCTGATTGACCATCTCTATGCCAGTACCCCAGAATACAATCGCTTATGGGCGCAACCGATCAACTGGTCCTGGACGCGTCGCAACTTGCATGATTGGGCTGCAAAGAAATCATCACGACTATGTTGATTTACTTATCATACAGTCCATTAGTATGTTCATAGGCAGATTTTACAATAATTCCTGCAAATCGAAAATTGTGTTGACGGGCATCTTACAGACAAACCCTTCACAAACATAAACCGTTGGCTTGGTGTCTTTTAATGGGCGATCCATCATGAGCGATGGCGCATCCTTTGATGGAGGATCAGTTGACGCGGCAACCACCATATTCGGTCTATAAGCGGATTGGATGATTTGCAGCAGATCGCGCGCGTCCTCCGGGCCCGCGTCATACACCACTGCAACCTGTTTCACATTTCCCAGGGCGAAATCCGCGGCTGACAGCCAGCGCGCGAACGATGTGGGATACCGCAGCGCATGGTTCGCGACCAGCCTGACTGATCTCTCTGCGATGTCACGATATTTGCCGTTCTCTGTGAATGCAGCAAGCTTTAGAAGTGCTTCACAAGCCAATGTGTTCCCCGATGGCATGGCATTGTCCTGCAAATCCTTTGGGCGAAGTAATAGTTCTTCGCTATCTTTCGATGTATCGAAGAAGCCACCATTGGGATCATTGAATAATTCGATCATTTCTTCTGCAAATTCCTGAGCAATAGCAAACCACTTATCCTGGAAGTCTGTCTGGTATAGCTCGAGCAAACCCAGAATCAAGGCAGCGTAATCTTCAAGGAAAACTTCATTTGTGATTTTGCCTTGCCGCCAGCTCCGTTTGAGCCTGCTACTGGGCCGCAGGGCATCTAAAATGAATTCAGCGTTACGCGTAGCCATTACCAGGTATTTATGTTGTAAATCAGGGTTATCCAGGACTCTGGATGCCTCTGCAACGGCTGCAAGCATCAAGCCATTCCAGGCTGTCAGGACCTTGTCGTCTGTGCCGGGGCGGACGCGTGAAGCGCGCGCAGATAAAAGCTTGGAGTGGCTGTCGACTAATTTTGAGGGAACAGCATTCGGGTCCAGTTGGAAGCGGGCGGCAAGGGAGGCATCATCCAACGCGCGCTGAAGCACCGTTTTTTCCTCCCAATTCCCGCGCGGAGAGACTCCGTACGCGGCCTCAAAAAAACCTGCATCGTCTTTTAGAACGTCACGGATCTCCTCAAGAGTCCAAACATAGAACTTGCCTTCTTCCCCTTCAGAATCGGCATCGAGACTAGAATAAAACCCGCCAGCCGGGTGGGTCATTTCGCGGGCAACGAAATCCATCGTTTCAATGACGACCTGTTTGAAGTGAGGCTCTTTCGTGATCTGCCAGGCATGAAGATAGGCGCGCGCGAGTTGTGCATTATCGTAGAGCATCTTCTCAAAATGTGGAACCCGCCAAAAGTTGTCGACACTATAACGCGAAAAACCGCCGCCGACGACATCATACATTCCACCGCGCGACATGGTTCGCAATAAGTGAACGGCTACTTTGAGTGCATCTTCGTTGCCCGCAACGTAACGCCGAAGCAGAAATTCGACAGCCATGGGTTGTGGAAACTTGGGTGCTGCGCCCCAGCCGCCATAACCCCAGTCATACGAATCAACCAAAGCCATCGCGACAGCATTGAGATGGTCCTGCGAAAAATTTATCTCACTGTTTTGGTCGCTGGTGAGCGCCTGCTGCAAATGGCTTGATACCTGACCGCTCACGCGCGTGATCTCTTCGGGCTCGGCCTTCCAGGCGCGCGCAATGCCTGCAAGAACATCTTTGAAGGCTGGCATGTTATAGCGTTGCACCGGGGGAAAATAGGTGCCTGTATAAAATGGTTTAAGGTCGGGCGTGAGAAAAACCGACATGGGCCAGCCGCCCGAACCTGTCATGGCAACGGTGGCTTGCATATATATGGTGTCGATGTCGGGGCGTTCTTCGCGGTCTACTTTGATGTTGATGAAGTGTTCGTTCATGAACGCGGCGGTTTCTTCATCTTCAAACGATTCATGCGCCATGACATGACACCAGTGACAAGCCGCATAACCAATGCTGAGAAAGATGGGTTTGTTTTCTGCACGGGCTTTTGCTAAAGCTTCTTCACCCCAGGGATACCAGCTGACAGGATTATTAACGTGTTGAAGAAGATAGGGGGAACTCTCATTACTCAAGTTGTTAGGCATAGCCTACCTCAAAAATCAGACATTAAAACATATCCGCTGGATTATAGCGTAAGCTGATTAGAAATACATTATGGACAGCCTGAAAACAGTCTCGGACACGGAAACTGCAGCACTATGCCTCTTGATAAAGAGGAATGGTTACGATCACTTGAGTTCCCCGTCCCGGCGCTGACTGGACGGAAACACTGCCGCCGTGTCTGGTAACAATCGCTTTGGCAATTGCCAGCCCCAATCCATTCCCGGCATACTCAGCCACATTGCGCCCGCGGTGGAATCGTTCAAACAGATGGGGCAGGTCCTCATGCGGAATCCCAATCCCTGTATCACTAATGGTCAATTTGGATTTGTACTCAACGTCTGTGAGGTCAATCGAGATCGAACCACCTCGGGGCGTAAACTTGAGCGAATTTTCAAGCAGGTTGATCAGAACTTGCTTAAGCAGGGTTTCATTTCCAAATACGTTTAGCGTTTCATGGGGAAGATTCATCAGGAAGGAGCGATCCGCTTGTTCGGCTCTGGATGCAAATGGTTCGCCCACTTCGCCCACAAGCTGGCTAATATCCACAGTTGCGAAAGTGGATTTAGCTTCTGTCGCTTCGATGCGCGAGAGATCGAGCAGGCTTTGCACCAAGGCTTCCAGTCGCTGACTCTGCTCCTGGGCGCGAGCGAGGTAACGAATCCGTGCAGAGGCGTTTCCTTCATCACGCGCCAATTCGATGTTGGCCTGTAATGCTGTAAGCGGCGTATGCAGTTCATGGGCGGCATCCGCCACAAACTCGCGTAAGGTGGAGATTGTCTGCTCCACTTGCGCTACCATCCCGTTAAATGAATCTGCTAGTGATATAAACTCCTGTTGCTTTTCATCTTGCAGGTCAACACGCACAGAAAGATCACCCTGCTCCATTTGCCGCGTTGCATTCTCCAGCGCCAGCACAGGCCGAGTAACCCGCTTGCTCATAAACCAGCCTGCCAGTGCAGCGATCACAATCGCAAAGACACTGGCGACCAACCATGCACGGGTCACAGAGGCAATCACATCCGCGCCATAACTGGGTCCATTGGAAATTTCCAGCGCGCCCAACTTGCTTCCATCGGAGGCAGTGAGCAGAATGTTCGCGACGTAGGAGGATCGGCGCGTCGGATCAGACTGCGATGCAGGAACAAACCCATATCCATACGGTGACGCGCTGACAGGCAGGATTAGATCCGTTTGTGGAGCGGGTCCCGAAGAAGATAATGCATTATCGAACGGAATTACCTCGGAAGCATATTCATCATTATTTCTATAAATCAGAATTGGCATTCTATCCTCCGCAGAATCCGCTGGCCCGCTTTCAAAGGGAGGAAGAATATTCCATTTGGACATGCCTGAAACCGCAACGACTTGATTCGGGCGGGGCACGCCAGAGTCTGCCATGATCCTCCCGCTTGCATCCAAAACACGCATCTGCGTCTGTGATAGAAAAGCAAGACCATCAATCTGATCCTGCAAAAGTCCTTCCTGCAGTTCAGATTGCCGTGCCTTTTCAAGGATCGGTTGTAGAGCAAGCGCATTGCCGAGCAGGTAATCCTGCTCCTGGCGGGCATAATAACTTCTCAGCACAAGAAGCATCACAGAGCCCAGAGACAATGCCGCCAGCAGTGCAATGACGCCATAACTTGCGGGCAACCGCCAGCGAATGGAATTTCGATTCATATTCATCACCATTTCACAAGCCTAACCGTTCTGTGATGCTTGTCAAGGGCCAGACTTCGGAAGCGTCGCTGTGGCACCGTGCGACATCTTTTGGGAGTCTTCACGGCAGTAGTCTACGAACAAAACTTCCGAAGTCTTTCGCTTACGGTTTTTGAAGAAATGCAGGGTTACTGTACACCAACACCTCCGCAATAATTCGATCTCCGCTCTCGCGTCCCCACACCATTACTGAGGATTGCGAGTTGATGAGATCGTCGAGCGTGCTTTCCACCACAGTCTGCGGCAGCACCCGAGGGTCATCGCCTGTAGGACGATGGTCAGGAATCTGGGTGGTGTCGTGATAGAGTATCGTTTTGGTCGTGACCACCACCTCCACCTGCGGCCCGCCACCTATGCCCGCCGGCGAACCAGAAACCCCGCCCCCTGCATGAGGTGGATCGGTTTCGAGGAGAATTATATTATCCTGACGCTCAACAAATACGCCAAAGACTTCAGGCTCCGTTTTTGGTAGTTCTTCTGCGGGAAGGATAGTAATCCCATCCCCTTCCCCTGCAAGTCCAAATAGGGGACCGACTCCCTGATTGAGCATTCTGCCTCCAATAAACGCTGCCGCGCCCACCAACAGGACGAGAATACCCAGCATAACGAAAAGTTTTTTGTTTTGCATGATTTGCTCCTTTTATCTATTTCCGATATGTTCCGGTGGTTGCGTAGGCGGCGGTCTTCAATAATTCTTGCAAGATTACTCAACGTCCGCCGCCGTATCGAAACCACCATGTAACCTGAAAATAAAATGTTGGTTTTGATAGGCCCTTCGCAACCAACGCTCAGAACCACTCAACCACCGGATTTTCTACTCGTATCTCAACGCTTCCATCGGATCGAGTTGCGAAGCGCGCACTGCTGGGTACAGACCGAACACAATTCCCACAAACAACGCTACACCCAGGGCCAGGGGAATACTGCCTGGCAAAAGCAATGCCACTCCTTGATTTAGTGCTGCCGCGAATGGAATAGTAAGAATGCCAAGCACGATCCCTGCGAGTCCACCACTGGCACTGATGAAGACCGCTTCCAACAGGAACTGGAATACAATATCTTTTTGTTTTGCTCCAACTGCCAGGTGTACGCCGATCTCGCGCGTGCGCTCGGTAACACTGACGAGCATCACGTTCATGATCCCGATCCCACCCACCACAAGCGAAACCACAGCCATCGCCGCGAGCAAAATGGAAAAGGTCCGCGCGGCTTCCTGTTGTTGTCCGAGAATATCGTTGCGAGTGAGCATATCGAAGTCATCCTGATAATTCCCTTCAGCATCCTGTTCGATCTGGTGTT
Source organism: Anaerolineales bacterium (assembly GCA_035512375.1). Lineage (GTDB taxonomy): Bacteria > Chloroflexota > Anaerolineae > Anaerolineales > Villigracilaceae > Defluviilinea. Next base: position 5,087 of record DATKED010000165.1, on the reverse strand, counting down.
TCTCGCGCAGATATGCAGTGACCTGCTCCTTGGCTTCATCGATACGATTCGCATCTGTCACATGCGCGGTCATGAAAACGGAAAGTTCTTCCTCATACAATTCCTGGATCATCGCGCTGATCGGCATCAGCAAAGCTTCGTTGGGATCAGATTGATAGCGATTCTGTAAATCAGTGATTTCCAGTTCAACCATCACACCAATCACAGTACAGCGCGTACGGTCTATCCGTATCGTTTCGCCAATTGGGTTATCGCCTGAGAACAGATCGAGAGCAGTTTGATACCCAAGCACACAAACGGGCGCGCCCGCATACACCTCGTCAGTGGAGAAAAAGCGTCCATCACCGAGAAAGTCGTCGGCTGAGAATGAGTCGCCGCCAGTCCATCCCACAGGTTGCACATCACCGCCAGAGACGAGTCCTTCGAACACATCCGCCGTCGTCCCTGTTGCATTGATCTCTATCGAATTTTGTCCAAACCGCGCCTTGAGCGTTTTGCCTACAGACATTTCCACGCGTTCCACAAGTGGAATATTTGTGGACAAATCGAGACCCTCGGAGTATCTCAGTATTTTTCCACTTGGTGCAAATTCGCCATCCTGCATCGAAAAACGCTGACCGATTTCGATCTGATTCGCGCCGAGCGATTGGAAGGTTGCATCTACCGCAGCGCGCGCGCCGTTGCCAAGTGCAAGCATGGCAATTACAGACGCAACGCCGATCACAACGCCTAGCATGGTGAGGGCGGCGCGTAGTTTATTCGCAAAAACGCTTCGCAGCGCCGTTCGGAAAAGATCAGTGAGCGACATTTGCAGACTCACCTTCTTTCAACACGCCGTCGCGCATGTGATAAATTCGATTGGCATGGCGCGCAACATTCATGTCGTGGGTAACGACGATAATCGTGCCGCCTTCCTCATTCAACTCCTTCAACAAACGCATGATCTCGACACCTGTGTTGCTATCGAGATTGCCTGTGGGTTCGTCAGCCAGGATCACAGCCGGCTGTGTGACCAATGCACGTGCAATCGCCACGCGTTGACGCTCACCACCGGATAATTCCGTGGGCTGATGATCCGCGCGATGATCCAACTTGACACTGGAAAGCGCCTCACGCGCACGGGTACGTTGATCCTGATGCCCAAATTGTCCATTGCGATAGGCAAGGGGCAACGCGACATTCTCCCAGGCAGAGAGACGCGGCAGGAGATTGAAATTCTGAAAGATAAATCCGATGCGCCTGCCGCGCAGATCGGCAAGTTCGTCGCGGCCAAGAGACGAGACGGGTTTCTCCTCCAGCCAGTATTCGCCGGAGGTGGCGCGATCCAACAAGCCAATTACATTCAGCAGCGTCGATTTTCCACTTCCCGACGCGCCCATCAATGCAATGAATTCACCCGCACAGACAGTCAAGTCCGCGTCGCGCAATGCCGTGACGAGACTCTCACCCATTGAATACGTGCGCGTAATTTTTTCAGTGCGAATGACCGGAACACTCATCGCGTGATCACCTGCTCGCCTTCACTCAAACCAGAAAGGATCTCAACATATGTATCGCCACGCAAACCTATTGTGATTTCTTTGGTCACCTCTTCCAGGCCATCCCACACTCTGACCGTGGTCGTATCCCCAGCAGAAGCCCGTACGGTGGCGCGCGGCAGGCATAACACTCCCTCGCGTTTTGCGATCGTGATGGCTGTGTCCGAGGTCATTCCATCGGCAAGACCATCTGGAACTTCATCGAGTGAAATATAGATGTTGTACAACGGACGATCGCCTTCAATCCGCTTGGGGATAATGCGTTCTATTTTCCCTTGAACCGTTACCTCGGGGCGCGCATCGAAATACACTTCAACGCTTTGTCCAGGCGCAATCAACGGATAATCTTCTTCCGTCACATTCGCGATGACTTCCAGCGCTTTGGGGTCTCCGATTGTAAATAACGCCGTTTCAGCCTGAAAAGTCTGCCTGGCTTCTGCAGAGACTTCAAACACAATCCCGTCCATCGGTGATTTGATCTGTAAACTGTCCAATACGGCTTCCGCGGCGTTGTATTTTGCCTGGGCAAGCGCCAGCTCCGAATCGGCAGCAACGATGTCACTTTCAGTCGGCTTACTTGTATACCAGTTGAACCTGGATTCCAGATCCTTCAGGTTTGCCTTCGCGGTAGCCAGGCCCGCCAGCATCTGAGATTGAAGTATTGGGTCTTCGGCATTTCTTGCCGCGTCGTTTAAATCAGAAACTGTATTCTTCGCCGCTTTGATCTGTCTTCGCAAATCTTTGATGAAATCATCTGTTGCACGGGGATAATCCAATGAGGTTCTTCTCTTTTGAAGCTTATCCAACTCCTCCTGAGATTCGAGCAAGTCGAGTTGTGCCTGTGTGGTAGTGACAGGATCAAGCTCCGCCAGGACCTGTCCCGCCCGCACTCGATCGCCAACCCGGACTCCCACTTCCGATAACCTCCCGGTTGCCGGCATATACACATCGGTTTGATTCACGTTGACGAGGTTTCCCGGCGCTGTGACGGTCTGCTCCACATCACAACTCGACACGGACACTGTTTGCGGTGTTGGGGTGGGTTCGGGAGTCTTGGTTGTCGAAAACCCAAAATATCCTGCCATGGAGATGATCAGGATCCCTACAAGCGAAAATAGAACGAGTGCGCGTTTGCTCACGGTGAAACTCCAAAGAAAAAATTCAGACAAGAGTTTGCCTTGTCTGAAAGTATAGGTGCAGGAAGTTTCAATGGGATTGTGATGTGATTAAGATTTCGTAACCCCTTCTGAGCTATCGGCACCTCCCTCAAATAGAAAAATACGATTTAGGAGAGAAGCTACTTTGCCATTCGATAACCGATCCCGGGTACGGTCAGGATCAATGATGGCTGGTCCGGTTTCAGTTCGATCTTTTCCCTCAATCGGCGAATATGCACGTTGACTGTCTTATCACTCTCGATATCGGGCGCATATCCCCAGATAGCCTCGACGATCTGCGCCCGCGACAATGCCTGACCGCGATGCCTCGCAAGATAAGCCAATAGACGGAATTCCGTGGGCGTCAAATTAATGGGTTCATCGCCGCGGCGCACTTGGCCAGTCGCCTGCTCAAGCACCAAATCATTGATCACGATGACCGCGGACTCCGCGGAGGAGTAATCTCCGTAGGCGCGTCTCAATTGTGCACGGACTCTCGACACCAGCTCACGCAAACTATATGGCTTGGTCATGTAATCGTCCGCGCCCATTTCCAAGCCTAGCACTTTGTCCAGTTCATCGTGTTGTGCCGTCAATATAATAATGGGCTGATGCAAACCAAGAGTCCGCATTTGGCGGGAAAAGTCAAACCCTGAGCCATCAGGCAGGCGGATATCCAACAGGATCAAATGAGGAGAACGCTTTTGTGCATACTCCACGCCGCTTGAGCCTGTTTTACACAGCTCCGCCTGGAACCCATGCTGTTTAAAACCGTCCAGCAGGCTTTGCCCAATGGCGGGATCATCCTCGATGACAAGAATGCGATAGGACTCCATAAGTTTTGAAATTATATTACGTTCTGCCTCAAAACATCGAGAGTAGGCTACCAGAACACATGGCATCTGCCAGCGCAGAAGTTTTACAGGCTATCCTTGACTTCGACGCATTGCCACTTGCGGAGCGAATTGACCCGGAATATTCTGGCGCAATCCGTTAGCTGCTCGACGCGGATCGTACTTTCCACGATTTGACCGGTTTCCATTAAATGAGCCCGGAACGTTCCCGGAAGCACTCCACAGGAAATTGGTGGCGTGAGCAACTCTCTATCCAGCTGAACGACCAGATTGCCAATCGTAAACTCTGTCAGTTCGCCCATTTCGTTATAGAGCAAAACATCATCGAATTCTTCAAGGCCCTTTCGTGCAGAATCATAGACGTCACGCTGTGTGGTCTTATGAAAGAGAAACGCGTTGTCTGTGTTAACGGGTTCTTTTGCAAGACAGACCTTTAACGTTTGAGTGCTTGCTGACAATTCAAATGAGCCGGTCTCAGAGTCCAATATCCCGGTCTGATTAAGTAGCACTCGAACCCGCTGAGGTGTATGGAACGCGGAAGAGATCTGTTCAAGAAACTCTTCGAGTTTTTCTTTCGTGATCGGGATATCAAAATAATCTGCAGAGTCCATCATACGTGCAACATGCTTCTGATGCAGAAAGAAGTCTTCTTTCGGAGTCCAAAGCATGGTCTCGAGCAGGGAAAATGGATGAGGCTGTTCAATGAGCACGCGCGCCTTAAGCAATGCTTCTTCATATTCGTCTGCGCTGGTGGAATCCCAGACGATGCCGCCGCCGATGCCATACTCTGCACTTTGCTTCTCCTGGTCGATCAATGCAGTACGAATGGCGACATTGAATTTTGCTTTTCGCTCCGGCGAAATGTAACCGATGGTTCCCGTATATATCTGGCGCGGTGTACTCTCCAGTTCTGCAATGATGTTCATCGTGCTGACTTTCGGCGCGCCGGTAATGGATGCACACGGAAAGAGAGCGGTAAAAATCTCTGTGAGTGTCGCGTCTGTTTTTGCTTGTATAGTGGAGGTCATTTGCCAGAGGGTAGGGTAGCGTTCTGTCTCGAACAATAGCGGGACCGATACACTGCCAATCTCTGCAATGCGTCCCAGGTCATGGCGGATCATATCCACGATCATGACATTTTCCGCGCGATTTTTCGAGGAGCTCTTGAGCCATTCCGATTGTTCGCGATCCTCATCGGTTGTGCGGCCACGGTTCGTTGTTCCCTTCATCGGGCGGCAGGTAATCGTATTCCCATCACGCTGAAAGAATAATTCAGGTGATGCCGAGCAAACGACATAGCGACCTGCATCCACATAAGCCGCATGCTGATTTTGATTTTGAGCAAGATGGAGAAATAGATCCCATGCACTGCCGTTGAAATTGGTCTGCAGGCGCATGGTGTAGTTGACCTGGTACGTCCTGCCTTCAGCGATGTGATTCTTGATTCTTACAATTGCTGAATTATAGGTCTCGCAGTCAGTGGAGGGCTGCCAGTCTAAGATCTCTTTGAATCCTTCAGGTTTGGGTAAGATGATCCT
>DATKED010000164.1:0-7403 GCA_035512375.1 Anaerolineales bacterium | reverse complement strand
AGCTTGGCAACATCGTGGGAAGTCTTTGCCGTCTCATCGGCGAAGATGGGTATATCAATCTTTTGCGCACGGAGTTTGTCTTTGAGCCAGAAGTAGCCTTCCACATCTCCGACCGCAAGCGGTTGCTCGATCAATTCAAGGTTGTGATCCTGTAAGCGCGGAATGATCTGCAATGCCTGTTCGCGCGTCCAACCGGCATTTGCGTCCCCAAGAAGCTTTGCATCAGTCGCTCTGCGGATTGCAGCAAGGATTTCCTCATCTCGCTCGCTCCCCAGTTTAACTTTGAGGATGGGATAACCCGATCTCTTGGCTTGTTTTGCCATCACTTCAGGTTCATCCATACCAATTGTGAAAGAAGTAAGCGGCAGCTTATTCGGATTCAGACCAAATAATTTGTACAAAGGCTGCCCCAACTTTTTGCCCCACAGATCGTGCAAAGCCTGATCAATCGCTGCACGCGCGGCCCGCGAGCCGGCTGGTCGCTTTGACAAAACCGCGTCGATGTCACAGGGATCATCTCCCAGATCAGGGACAGACTTAAGAGATTCGATTATCCCTCCCTGCGTTTCGCCATAATACGGAACGGCGGCAGCCTCCCCCACCCCATCATCGCGATAAACAAGCACATTGTGGCGCTGGTCGCTCGCGCCGTGCGCGACCCGGAATGTCGTTTTGAGATCAAGCGTGATGGGTTCGCAGTGTAGTTTCATAATTTTTCCGAGGAATGGGGGTTTTTAGTTTCCTCGCCTTTCCAAAAAATCCAAAACCTTCGCGGTCCATTCCTCGCGACGTTCCTGGTGGACATTGTGCCCGGTCTTCCCGGGGATCCACAGCTCCGCGTTCGGAATATTGTTCGCGATATATTGCGCGTGCTCATCCGGTGCGTTAACCTTATCCTCCGCTCCCATAATGACGAATGTGGGTCTGGTAACACGTGTTAGTTCGGCTGGAGAATAATTTGGTTCCGAGATAATCTCTTTCATTGTCAGCCAAAGCAGATCTCTCCAATATTCGTCTCCATGAACGTGATGATGCAGGGCTTTGACCTCCTGCAACCAGTCAGGCGCTTCACGCGCCATCCATTCGGGGTCAAACACGGTTGGCTCGCGCTCGATGAGATAACGCGTCACATAGGCGTTCGCGGCCTGCGGAATACAGGTTTGAACCACGCCAGAGTGTTCCATCAAAGTCACCAGGGCAACATTCCCCCCATTGCTGTGACCGATGATATGGGCACGTTCATAGCCCATCGTGCATACAAATGCGGCGACGTCTGCTGCAAGTTCTCTGAATGAATAACTCATGTGAGGGTTACTCGACCGGCCGTGCCCGCGGCAGTCCGGGACATATACATGGTAATGGCGCGCAAGCTCAGGTGCGATCGAGCTCCAGTCGTTGTAGCCGTCGTTCGTGGCCCCGTGGATCAGCACGATGGGTGCGCGCGCCGGCTGCTCATCCCCATACGCCTGGTAGTAGATCTTTGCGCCGTTGATTTCGACAAATGGCATGGATTAATCTTACTGCTTGTCGCAAAAATCACCAAGCCTGCATCGCAAATCGTGTAAAATCGCTGAATGGAAAATATCCAGTCCACTCTTGATATGCTGGCATCCCAAAGCGATCATCGCACATCAGTGTTTGATATTGAGATCGTAAGACTCCAGAATACGAGCCTGACGTTAAGTGGACGCCTGCTCGAGGAGTCACAAGTGGAGTCGCTCGCGCGTCAATTCTCGAACTGGAAACTCGATACTGCTTCGATCCGGATCCTGTACAAGGGAAATTTGCCGCGTATGCACGTCGCGACCAACCTGACAGGTTTGTACGAGAAGCCAACGTTCGGTATGCCGCTTTCCAGCGAGTTATGTTACGGCACCGAATTGGAAATCCTCGATGAGGAAGGAAACTGGGTCTTCACGAGACAGAAAGATGGCTATCTGGGTTGGGCATATCGATCCTATCTCGCAGAAGGCTTTACGGCGCAGGCAACCCATCTGGTGCTGGCGCCATCCTGTGAATTACGCGCCCAACCGGATCCGGAGAGCGAGATCCTCACGCGCGTGGTCAGCGGAACCGGCCTTACTGTGGAGGAAACACGCGGCGACTGGGCAAAGGTCACTGCGAACAAAACGGGATGGCTACCTTTATCTCCTTTACGTGCAACCAGCGAACTGCCAAAGTCGACTGAAGAAAGACGCAAAAGGCTGATTGAAGATTCCGCCCGTATGGTCGGCGTTCCTTATCTCTGGGGCGGGATAAGCGGCAATGGGATGGATTGCTCAGGTTTCGCGCGTTTGCTGCATCAATGGATTGGCATCGACATCCCACGCGATGCAGATATGCAACACGCCACAGCCAAACCTGTGGAACCGCCGTTTGAAGTAGGCGACCTATTGTTCTTCGGCGAGAGCGGCAACGAACGAAAGATCACACATGTTGGCATCAGCCTTGGCGGCTGGAAAATGATCCATTCCTCACGCGGGCACAACGGGGTCTACATGGATGATGTGCAGGAACGAGAATCTCTCAGACAAATTTTTGTGAGCGCGGGCTCATTTCTCAGATAAGCCATTATTTGGAATCTCAAACCAAATAACTGCGAGATGGGATGAAGGCGGGTCCTCAAATTGGATGCACTAAACCCAACTTTCAACTCAGATATGTCAAACCACGTAATTTGTGGTATATTTCACAATTAGAACTAGAGCAGCACAGAAGGAGGTGACAGTCGAAGAGCTGTACTTACCCTACGCTCTGAGAAAAGAAAAAAGGAGTTTGTCTGGTCATGGAAAGCATTCAATATGCTGTTCTTTTGCTGGGGGCGATCTTCTGCGCCTATCGCGCAATTGTTGCCAAGCGCATTCTTTCAGCCACAATCTATCTGGCATGTATTAGTGCACTGACCTCCGCGATCATTTATTTATTGGGTGCGACTGAAGTAGCGGTCATGGAACTATCTGTTGGGGCGGGGCTGGTGACCGTTTTGCTTGTTTATGCGCTTAGCGTGGTCGGTGATGACGCAATGGACCCGGCTTCAGTCATTCCGAAGCCTCTGGCTTTTGGAATCGTTGGACTGGTAACTGTCATACTGGGATGGATGGCTTATCCGGCGCTTCAATCAACCGTTGAGGCGGGTTCAACAAACCTGGCTAATGTCCTCTGGCAAAACCGCGTGCTCGATGTGTGGATTCAAATTGCATTGATCTTTTCCGGTGTGATGGGTGTGCTGGGTCTGCTCTCGGAACAAACGCATCACAAAAACAAGGAGATGCCCCAGTGACATTTACTCCACTCAACATTATTCTATTTGGTGTCATCGCCCTGCTGGGTGTGGGGTTTTATGGATTGTTGATCACGCGTAATTTAATCAAAGTGGTTATGGTGCTGCAAATCCTCATCAAGGCAGTCATTCTGGCACTCATCCTGGCTGGAAAAATGAGTGGCAATCTGGGCGTGGGACAATCCACTGCGGCAACGGTGATCGTCGCAGATACGATCGTCGCAGTTGTTGGATTGGCGCTCGCCGTTCAGGTACGCAGGCGTTTTGGCACGCTCGATGTACCCAAGATCTCCACTTTGCGAGGCTGATATGGCTGGGATACTCGTTGTTCTCGTCGTCGCACTCCCCTGGCTTGGCGCAGTTACCGTTTGGGTTGCCGGAAATAGACGGCCAGATGTCCAACATAGTTATGCTATTCTCTTCAGCGTTCTTACAGGGATCGCGTCACTGGTGCTACTTCCCTTTGCAAGTGCAGTCTCGGTCATTCAACTGCCGCTTGGAGAGGCATTCGGCGACCTGACCTTTGTTCCCGATGGTCTGGCTGTCTCACTGACTGCCATTGCGGCGGTTGTCGGTTCGCTGGCTGTGATCTTCTCGGTGGATTACATGCGCGGCGATGCCCAACTCGGACGTTATTATTTCCTCGTCCTGTTCTTTATCGGCGCAATGACAGGACTGGTATTAAGCGGTAATTTGTTATTCACATTTTTCTTCTGGGAGATCACCGCGCTATGTTCCTATGGTTTGATCTCGTTCTACAACGATGACCCAAAAGCCGTAGCGGGCGGCATGAAAGCGCTTATCATCACGCAGGTCGGCGGCGTAGGTCTTTTGGCTGGGACGATGATCGCGTTTGCCAATCTCGGAAGTTTTCAAATCGCAGATCTTCTCGAGAACGCTTCCACACTTCCAGTAGCCGCCTTATCCTTTATTGCGTTCAGTTTCCTCATCGCTGCCGCGGCAAAATCGGCCCAGTTCCCGTTCCACACCTGGCTCCCAGATGCCATGGAAGCGCCCACGCCTGTCAGCGCTTTCATCCATGCCGCGACGATGGTCAATGCAGGGATCTATTTGCTGGCACGTTTTTTTCCCGCGTTTGAGACTGTACCTGCGTGGAAAATGTCAGTTCTGATGGTGGGGCTAATATCGGCGTTGATCTCTGCACTTTCTGCACTCATCGCAACAGACCTTAAACGCGTCCTGGCTTACTCAACGGTGAGTCAGCTGGGTTATATGGTTTACGCCATCGGCGCGGGCGGTGTATTCGCCAGTCAATTCCACTTGCTCAGTCACGCGGTGTTCAAGGCACTGTTGTTCCTTGCGGCAGGCTCGGTCATTCACAGCGTCGGCACACGTGATATGCGCCGCATGGGCGGGCTCGGTAGCAGGTTGCCCTTCGTGCGCAACGTATTTATCGTCGGCGCGCTGGCTTTGGCTGGTGTACCGATCCTCAATGGTTTTTGGAGCAAGGAACTCATTCTCGAAATTGGTCTGGAGCATTCCCCGATTTGGGCGTATGGGCTCATGCTCGTTGGCGCGGGGCTGACAGCTTTCTATACATTGCGAATGGTCTGGCTGGTATTCCTTGGGGAGGAGCGGGATCATCTGCGTGTTCACAGTGCAGGTTCAGCAATGAAAGTCTCACTTGGGATTCTGGCAGGTGGCACGTTCATCACCTGGCTTTTCTTTGGCGCATTGAACGGACTCTTATCGTCCACCCTGCCATTCCACGAATTGGAACATGAGTCCCTAATCCATATGGTCGCTGCGATCATCTCCGGACCTGCAACCTGGCTCGCGTTACTGATGGTTGCCCTGGGCTTTGGCATCTTCTGGGTGCGCGCACGAGGCTTCAGACTCTTCGGAGGCGGCTGGCTCAGCCCATTTGTGGAGTCGTCGTTTGGCTTTGAGCCGATCAATCGTTTCGTTATTCAGGGCACTTACAAAATTGCTGAACGATTCAGCACCACGCAGACCGGTGAACTGAACTGGAATATTCTCGGCATCGTTAGCGCATTGCTGGTTGTGCTGGTCGTTTTGTGGCTAGGTGTATAAATGAATCTATTGAACTTCGCTGGGCTCATCGCAATTCCGCTTTTTTCATCCCCGATCGTTTACCTTGCTGGTCGGTTGGGAACCCATGAAGCCACTTTGCATGGTCGGTCCTATTTGGTACGCGTCCTGGCATTGCTCGCTGTTCTGGCCGCCTGGATGCCATTCCTCATTTCTGTGCAAACACTGATCGTCAGTGGTCCTCAGGATTTCAGTGTAAATACAATTAGACTCCGCGCGGATGGCATCAGCCTCCTGATGGCGGGTTGTGTGCTTTTGCTTGGCACATTGGTCATTCTGTTCTCCGGTTCCTACATGTCGGGCGAGGTCGGCGAGGAAAAATATTATGCCATGCTGCTGGCGATGATGGGGCTCATGATCGGGCTCGTCACCGCCAGCGACTTGTTCAACTTGTGGGTCTGGTTCGAAGGGATGGCAATTTCGTCTTATTTGCTCGTGGCTTTCTATCGCGAGCAAGCCGCCTCCCTCGAAGCCGGGATGAAATACCTCATCCAAAGCGCAACCGGGTCTGTGCTGGTGCTGATCGGCATTGCAATGGTATTGGCGCAGGTTGGGACGCTGGACATGGCTCAGATAACGGAAGCAGTTTCCGGCTCCGGTGTGAACCGCCTGGCTCTCCTGGGCGCGGGCGCTTTATTCGTGATCGGCTTTGGCGTCAAAGTGGCGCTTGTCCCCCTCCATACCTGGCTGCCAGATGCACATTCACAAGCACCCAGCGGGATCAGTGCAATGCTTTCCGGCGTGGTCATCGAAATTGGTCTGATCGCCATGCTGCGCGCGCTGGCAGTGTTGACAGGTTTCGCCCTCTCCTGGGGCATCCTGTTGATGGCATTCGGTACCTTGAATATTTTGTATGGCAATCTTCTGGCACTACGGCAAACCGTGATAAAAAGATTGCTTGCATATTCAAGTTTGAGTCACATTGGATACATCCTGCTTGGGCTGGGCATTGCGATTTATTTTGGCATTGGGTTGGGCGCACAGGGAGCGTTCTTCCACCTGTTCAACCACATGCTAATGAAGGGACTGGCATTCCTGGCGGTGGGCGCATTGATGTACGGCTTGTTCCTGCAAAACGGATCGCACGCCGCGCTGAAGATCAACGATCTGGCCGGAGCCGCACAGAAATACCCACTGGCTGCATTTGCTTTGAGTATTGCCGTGTTGGCGCTTGGCGGTATGCCTCCGCTGGCTGGCTTCATGTCCAAGTGGCAGATTTTCGTCGCCGGGTTCCAGACGCAAAATATCTGGGTCGTTACTTTGATGATCTTCATGGCGCTCAACAGCGTGCTTTCACTCGGATATTACGCGCCGCTGGTGAACATGATGTATCGCAAAGAACCTTCTCAACAAGTGCTTGCAGGAACGCCTCTGACCTGGACGATTTCATTAACGTTGATCCTGATGGCTTTGCTGGTGATCCTCCTGGGTTTTGCGCCCGGGCTGATGGATTGGCTTACCGTTCCAGCAGGTGAGAGCCTGATGGAAATATTTGGAGATTGATCTATGAAAAACATCTTACTTTCTCCGATGGTCGCGTTCCTGATCTACTTTGCCGTTGTCTCAGCTGTCTCCGGGCTCGGGCGTTTGTTCTCGGCAAAAGGGCGCAAGAGCGAGTTCAAATCGGCAACGTATGCCAGTGGCGAGGAAAACGATCCCCTCCCGGCTGCGCCTGGTTACCGGCAGTTCTTTGTGATTGCGCTATTTTTTGCAATCCTGCATTTGGGCGTGTTGATGATCGGCAGCAGCGACTTATCCTCTGTTGCCGGCCTTTACTTGCTTGGGTTAATCCTGGCATTGATCGCTTTAATCCTTGGATAAACAATGGTGAACCTTGAATATTAATAATGAGCAACTATGGGTGAAAGTCATAAAAAAAGTACGTGCCTGGGCGCGTCTGAACTCCATTTGGGCTGTACATTTCAACAGCGGTTCCTGCAACGGTTGTGACATTGAGATCCTCGCAACGCTCACCCCACGCTACGATGTGGAACGCTTCGGCATAAAACTTGAGGGCAGTCCGCGCCACGCGGACGTGCTCATCGTGACA
>DATKED010000163.1:0-5763 GCA_035512375.1 Anaerolineales bacterium | reverse complement strand
TTCGACGTCCTCTTCTACTCGGGTTCTGTGGGACGGGGGGGATAATTGGGAGGTTGCCGTCGAAATTCGTAGTTTTCGAGCACCGCTTCTATGATCTTTTTTTGCTCATCGGTAACCAGATCGAACTCCAGCCCGATGTTGAAGTATTCAGGGCTGAGGTCCTGATCACACCAAACCACACGGACCGGCAGAGCCAGACGGGTAGCGCTGATCTTGGGCAACTCCGGGAGTTGGATGGAGACGGTCAGCTTTTCCTGCACCTTCAGCGACTCATCGCCGATGACCATGGCGCCAATGAGGGTTAGATCACCGAGATACCCGATCAGCTTGCCCTGAGCCAGATCGAACACCTGTGAGTAGGACATTAAATCCTTGCGTGGAAGTTTACGTCGATCCTGCATTTTACCTCAGGACATAGTTTACTTGACTTGAAGGCTTAAATCAATTGCTTTGGCGTCTTAAAACCCTTCTGGTTCAAGCATAACTGTGGTTAAATCCATCCATGCGCTGGATATACCTTTCCCCTCATCTTGATGACGCTGCCCTCTCTGCGGGCGGGCTCATCTACGAACAAACCCGATCGGGCGTTCCTGTTGAAATCTGGACGTTTATGTGCGGTTACCCGCAGGGATCGGAAGACGATGTATCACCGTTCGCGCAATTACTTCATAATCTTTGGGGATTCTCATCTGCCAAAGAAACAACTCGTATGCGCCGCGAAGAGGATAAGATTGCTGCCGGGATCCTCGGCGCGCGCACGATCCACTTAGATTTTCTGGATTGCATCTACCGCCGCGGAGCAGATGGCGAATGGCTGTATTCCGATATAGATGTGCCTCCTCACCCGCAGGATGCCAGGATTCCGTCCCAAATTGCGGAGGCGATCTCCACCCGCCTCGAACCGGACGATGTGCTGGTCTGCCAACTATCGGTCGGTTCCCACGTTGACCATGTGCTCGTTCGACAAGGCGCGGAACTCCTCGACCGGCCTCTGCTCTATGATATAGATGTTCCTTATATCTTCTACAAACCCGATGAACTGAGACCAAAATCCGTCGGGATGAAGGAATCCATTAATTCCATAACGGAAGCGGGCCTGAATTTTTGGAAAGAGGCGGTCCTAGCGTACAAATCCCAACTCCCTGTCCTAGGCGAGGAATTCGACACACCCGAAAAGGCACAGGCCTCCATCCATTCCTACTGGGCAAAGTGCGATGGCATCCGTTTGTTACAGTTGCATTAGCCGGGTCTTCCGTCTCTTGTATGGACTGTAAAACCGTGATATATTAAGGGCGCTTTCGGGAGAGAACACCGGGTTTCGATATTGCATTTCTTCCTTTTATTTGCATCTCTTTATAGAGATGCAAAATTCTTATAGCAGGAAATATAAGCATGCCTAACAATTTTTTGACCAAAGAGGGTTACCAGAAGCTCCAAGATGAGCTGGATTATTTGCGCACCGCCAAGCGCCAGGAAGTCGCCAACCGCCTGCATGAAGCCATGGAAGGCGGCGAGTTGATCGAAAACGCGGAATACGAAGCTGCCAAGAACGAACAGGCTTTTGTGGAAGGGCGAATCCAGGAATTGGAAATGCTCCTGGCGACTGCGAAGATCATCGATGAAAATGGCAGGAAAAAGAGCGATTCCGTCCAAATCGGCTCGAAAGTGACCATTAAAGAAGGCAACTTCGATGCTGAGGCCTTTATTATTGTTGGCGTGGCAGAAGCGAATCCGCGCGATGGCAAAATTTCAAACGAGTCGCCCATCGGGAAGGCGATTTTGAACCACAAGGTCGGGGATACCGTAAAAGTCGAGACGCCGGGCGGCACATATAATGTTAAAATCCTGAAGATCAGTTAGCCACAGGAGCGTACTTTTATGCCCCGCGCGCCTGCGACAAAGGAGTGCGGGGCTTTTATTTTGCCTCATTGAGAGGACCCATGACAGAATACAATTCACTCGAAAAGATCCGCCTGCAAAAGTTGGAAGAATTGCGCGCCGAAGGGATCGAAGCCTATCCGACGCGTGCCCAACGCACACATTTGAGCATGGATGCCATTGCAGAATTCGAGGCTGCTGAAAAAGAGGGAAGGGAAGCTAAAGTTACCCTTGCCGGACGGATCCGCGCCATGCGCCCAATGGGAAAGATTTCTTTTGCGCATATCGAAGACGGCGCGGGCAAGATCCAGCTGTTCTTCCGGTTGAATGAGGTTGGGAAGGAGCGGCTGGACTTTTTCAACAAGATGTTCGACATCGGCGATTTTATTCAAGCGGAAGGCATGATGTTCCGTACCAAGACTGGAGAGGTCACTCTTCACGTCCATGACTTCACGTTGCTTGCCAAATCGATCAGCCCCCTCCCTGCCTCGAAGGATGAGACGCTCGAAGACGGGACCATTCTCCGCCACGCGGCCCTGGAGGACCCCGAACTGCGCGCAAGGCAGCGCTACGCAGACCTGGCGGTGAATCCCGACGTCCGCGAGACATTCCGCAAGCGCGCCGCGATCATCAAGGCTTTGCGGACTTTCCTGGACGACCACGGATTTGTCGAGGTGGAGACTCCCATCCTTCAGCCGATCTATGGCGGCGCGGCGGCGCGTCCGTTCGTGACGTATCACAACGAACTCGAACAGCAAATGTATTTGCGCATCTCGTTTGAGCTCTATCTCAAGCGTTTGCTGGTTGGTAACCTTGAAAAGGTCTATGAGATCGGACGCGATTTCCGTAATGAAGGCGTCTCATTCAAGCACAACCCTGAGTTCACGCAACTCGAATTCTACTGGGCATATGCGGACTATTTGCAGGTGATGAAATTGACGGAGCAAATGGTCTCATTCACTGCGCAGCAGGTGTTGGGAACGCAAAAGGTCACGTATAAACACAACGAAATTGACCTGACACCTCCCTGGAAGCGTCTGGAGATGCGCCAGGGTATTCTGGAAACATCGGGTATAGATATTGATGCCTATAGGACAGCGGAGGATCTTTTCAAAACCATTAAGGAAAGGCATCCGAACAAGCTGCCCGATCCGAAAGCGACGCGCGGCAAGTTGATCGACTTCCTGCTGAGCGAGTTTCTCGAGCCGACTCTCATCCAGCCGACATTCCTGTATAACTATCCGCGCGATATTTCGCCGCTGGCAAAGTCCATCCCGGGTGATCCCTTGACTGTGGAGCGCTTCGAAGCATATGCGGCCGGGTTCGAATTATGCAATGCCTTCACTGAGCTGAACGATCCGCTCGATCAGGAACAGCGCTTCATCGAAATGGGGCGCGATTACGCGGATGAGGATGAAGAGAAGCATCCCATGGACGAGGATTACCTGCGAGCCATGCGCTATGGCATGCCGCCCAACGGCGGTTTCGGCATGGGCGTGGACCGCCTCACGATGTTGTTCCTGGATAAACATTCCATCCGTGATGTGTTGTTATTCCCCGCTCTTCGGAATGAAGAATTTACTGAGAATAAAGAATAACTGCCGGGGTCCAATGACCCCAGACGTTGAATTTGTGACATCAAAGTCAGCAGACCTTGGACTTCATTTTCCCAATGAACAAATATAGCCTTGTTATTGGCGATATCCTTGCCATCGCTCTTATCACTTTCATTGGCTTTGCGACGCACGGCGAAGCGGAATTGTCATTCCTCCCACGCATGGCTGCGGTATTCTTTCCGCTTGTGGTCTCATGGTTCCTGCTCGCTCCATGGTTCGGACTGTTCCAGGATGAAATCGTCCATCACTCGCGCCAGCTCTGGCGTCCCGCGTTGACCGCCCTCTTCGCTGCACCGTTTGCCGCCGTTCTGCGCGGGTTCATCCTCGACGCGCCGATCATCCCCATTTTTGCTGTTGTTCTAGGTTCCACCTCGGCACTGGGCATGATCATCTGGAGAGCCTTGTATTTGCTCTTGAACCGTAAAGCCAAAACGTAGTGCTCTCACCTGCACCCCCGGGCACCGTGCGCCAGGAAGGGTGTGCGTGCGGTGCAAGTGTCGTGCCTTTCGTGGTTAAAAGTTTTCCAGAGTGATAAAATAACTCCAATGGACGAACAAGCCCTTATTCACGATGCGCAGGGAGGCGATCTCGACGCCTTCAATACGCTCATCCTGCATTACCAGGATAGCGTCTACAACATAGCGCTCCGCATTCTCAGCGATGAAGACCTCGCCGCAGATGCCGCCCAGGAAGCGTTCATTTCTGCGTTCAAAAGCATTTCCTCCTTCCGCGGCGGGTCGTTCAAGGCATGGCTGATGCGCACCGTGACGAATGCCTGTTACGACGAACTGCGACGCCAGAAGCGCCGTCCGACAACGCCGCTCGAGCCGGATACCGAAGATGGGGAGGAGATGGATTCGCCGCGCTGGCTGGCAGACCCAAATATGACGCCCGATCAACAAGCCGAAGCGGACGAACTCGAACATGCTCTTCAACATTGTCTCAATAACCTCCCGCTTGAATTCAAAACTGTGGTCGTGATGGCTGATATTCAGGGCATGGATTACAGCGAAGTTTCTATCGCCGTGCGTGTACCGCTTGGCACCATCAAGAGCCGCCTGGCCCGTGCCAGATTAAGGCTGCGTGAGTGTCTACAGGGTTTTTCGGAACTTTTACCTGCCTCTTTTCGTCTGGAAGAAGGAAGTAACGCCTAATGAATCGACGTGATATTGAACTCCTTTCTTCTTATCTGGACGGACAGCTAAAACCGTCTGAATCTGCGCGCCTGGAAGCACGCCTCTCTTCGGACCCCGGTCTGCGCGCCGTTTTTGACGATTTGCGCTCGACGCGCGGCTTGCTCCGGCAACTCCCGATGCGCAAAGCGCCGCGCAATTTCTTGCTTACACCAAAAATGGTGGGAAAGAATCCTCCGCTGCCGCGTTCCTATCCGGCTTTCAGATTTGTAAGCGGACTGGCAACGCTGTTGCTTTTCTTCACCGTAGGGTTGAACTTCCTTGCGCCGCAGATGGCTTCTCAAGCCCCGGTATTTGGAATGGGCGGAGGTGGAGCGCCGGAAGTCTTTTCTGCGGAGGCTCCAGCCGCAACCGAGGAGTCCGCGGTGGCTGACGCGCCTGCCGAAGAACCGTCTATTCAGATGGTGCCTCTGCCAACCGCAACACTATCCGCTGAAGATAGCGCCCGCGAATTGGAGTCGCCTTCCGAGAAGGAAGGGGTGACAGGAGAGGCGGAAACGCAGGATCAATCTGAAGTCCAGAATGCGGCGCCACGTCCCGTTTCACCAACCTGGCAGATTGTGCTGGCAGGGATCGCGTTGCTGGGCGCGTTGATCATGTTGATGATGCGCAGGCTGGCAGTCAATCGCTGGCGGCAAAAATAAATAACAGTGCGAAGAAGCCGGTGACAGTCAATTCAAAATTGGCTGTCACCTTTTTTATTTAAGTGTCATAATTGACTTGATGGCAAACACTGAATTCAATTATTGCCCGCGCTGTGGTACGCGCGTCAACCATGAAGAGCGCTTTGGAAAGCTGCGTCCCGTGTGTCCACAGTGTGGATGGATCCATTTTGTTGACCCGAAAGTAGCTGCAGCCGTATTGATCGAACAGGATGGACACGTCCTTTTGGTACGACGTGTCAACGAACCCTTTCGCGGTTTATGGACTCTACCTGCCGGGTTCATCAACGGGGGCGAGGATCCGGCTGAGGCGGCCGCCCGTGAATGTTTGGAGGAGACCGGCTTGAGCGTCCGCGTGACGCGTGTGCTGGATATCATCTCAGGCAGGGAACATCCACGCGGCGCGGACTTTAT
>DATKED010000162.1:0-5617 GCA_035512375.1 Anaerolineales bacterium | reverse complement strand
GTCCCGTGGCGCGATCGGTGGGCGCTTCGAAGTAAACGCCCGGGGAACGGATCAACTGTGAGACGACCACACGCTCCGTTCCGTTAATAATGAACGTGCCTTTGTCCGTCATCTCGGGAAAGTCGCCGAGGAAGATATCCTGTTTGATCGGCTCGGGGACATCGGGACCTGCCAGCAGGACAGAAACATACAGCGGGCTGGCATAGGTCAGATCGCGTTCAACACATTCTTCAATGGTGTGCTTTGGTTCGCCAAACCAATATTTCAACCCCCATTGTTTTGCTTCGGGGCCGCGGCTGGGGAAATACAACTTCATCCCCTTGTTATAAGATTCGATCGGCGAGACCTCATGGAAGAGGTCGCCGAGGCCCTCACGTTTGAGGCGTTCAAATGAGTCGAGTTGGACTTCAATCAGATTGGGTAGTTTGATATCAATGGGAATACGCGCGTAACTTTTGCGGGGTAAAGAAGACATTCAATTCACTCCTGGCCTGGGGTGGTGAGTCGAGTAAACACACAAATCCATCCCGCGACATTGGCGGGATAGCAAACAGTGATTATATACGAAAGCTTAGATATGCGCAAGGGATTTTTGCCTTTAATTTCCAACCCTTTCCCTGTTTAGGAACAGGCGGATTCTATCACATTCTGACATTTCCGCAACCCGAAACAGGCAGTCGGGGTTTTGATTGATAGAATCTTCAAAACCAACTCTTTCCGGAGGCATGATGAACACACCGCAGGCTACAGTGAACGACAGACGCGAAATCTTCGGCTGGGCCATGTATGACTGGGCCAATTCGGCGTTCAGTACGACCGTTGGAACTGTATTTCTTGGACCCTACATTGCCTCTCTGGCAGCAGAAGCTGCAAGTGCCGATGGTCTCGCTCGTTTCTTCGGCATTCCCATTGCACCGGATTCGTTTTTACCTTATTGCATTTCCTTCTCAGTCGGGCTTCAAGTCCTCTTCCTCCCTATTCTCGGCGCGATTGCAGACTACTCTCATTTGCGCAAACGCATGATGCAGATCTTTGCCACCATCGGAGCGATTGCAACGATTGCCATGTTCTTTGTTACCGGAGAACTATGGTGGCTCGGAGGCGTGCTCTTCATCATCGCAAACCTTGCCTTTGGCGCCGCAATTGTTTTTTATAATGCTTATCTCCCGGATATTGCCAGTGAAGACCAGCGTGACCGGGTCTCCTCTTATGGATGGGCAATGGGGTATCTGGGCGGCGGGCTCTTGCTCGCGCTTAACCTGGCATTCTTTATCTTTAGTGAAGATATCGGTGTGCCTGGTGATCTCGCCGTCCGCATCAATCTTGCTTCGGCGGGAGTCTGGTGGCTCGGATTCTCTTTTCTCACGTGGTCGCGGCTACGCTCGCGCCGCGCTGCGCGTCCGCTCCCCTCTAGTGAGACTTACCTCAGTGTAGGCTTTAAACAATTGGGCAAAACGTTCCGCGAGATGAAAAATTTCCCGGAAACACTGAAGTATCTCCTGGCCTACTTCTTATATAACGATGGTATTCAAACCGTCATTGCCGTTTCCTCCACGTTCGCTGCGGCGCCCATCGCCCGCGGTGGGCTTGAGCTCCCACAAGATACGCTCATCGCCGTGATCCTCATGATCCAGTTTGTAGCGTTTTTTGGAGCCCTTTTCTGGGGCAGGCTTGCCGGTTGGATCGGAGCGAAACAATCCATTATCGTGAGTCTCGTGATCTGGGCTGGCGTAGTGATCTACGCCTACAGCGGGATGCAAGGCGAGTCACGCGTGACCGAGTTCTTTATCCTTGGAATTTTTATTGCTCTGGTACTGGGCGGATCTCAAGCCATCAGCCGCAGTCTCTTTGCGCAGATGATCCCTGAAGGGAAAGAGGCTGAATTCTATTCCTTCTATGAAGTCAGCGAGCGCGGCACTTCATGGACGGGTCCATTGATCTTCGGTTTAGCAAATCAGATCTTTGGCAGCCTGCGTTACGGCATCCTCTCCCTGATCTTTTACTTCATTGCCGGATTGATCGTCCTGCCTCTGGTAAATGTTCAAAAGGCGAAGGATGACGTGAAAAAACATTCGTGAACAGTAAAGACCGAGGCTCATCACCTCGGTCTTTATTTTGAAAACGAAAGTATACTCTATCAGTAACTTACAACTTCGGCAACACGATTGACTGTTGTTTTTGATACTTCCCCTTCTTATCGGCGTAAGAGATTTCACACTCCTCATCGGCTTCAAAAAAGAGGACTTGTGCCAAACCTTCGTTGGCATAGATCTTCGCGGGCAGTGGCGTGGTATTCGAGATTTCAAGCGTGACGAAACCCTCCCACTCCGGCTCAAATGGCGTCACGTTCACGATGATGCCGCAACGCGCATAGGTGGACTTTCCCAGACAAATCGTCAGCACTTTGCGCGGGATGCGGAAGTATTCAACGGTACGGGCAAGCGCAAACGAGTTCGGTGGAATGACACAGACGTCGCCAATGTAATCCACCATGGATTTGGTGTCGAAGTTCTTGGGGTCCACAGTTGCGGAAAAGACATTCGTAAAAATCTTGAATTCTTCCGCCACACGGACGTCATATCCATACGACGAAACCCCATAGGAAACCACTCCATTACGAACCTGTTTCTCTTCGAAGGGTTCGATCATACGCTGTTCATGCGCCATTTTACGGATCCAGTGATCAGGTTTGAGTCCCATATTCTCTCCAATTTGAGTTTAGTTCACAGCGAAAACAACCTGTGTAAGCTTGCCTGATTCTACTTCAACCCAGCGTTCATGGATTTGACCGTTCATTTCAACTGCGATGCGATAACGACCGGCAGATAATTCCCCAAGAGCTGCGTTTTCGTCTCCCAAAAACATATCAGATGAGTAGGTTGTCCCATAATAGAGTTTAACCGGAGACTGTGATAGTTCTGGATAATATCCAATAGTGAAGTTTGCATTTTTAAAAAGTGCGTTCCCCTCATCACCGACAGAGATCATCAATGTACCAAAAGGATCCCCATTTACATCTCTGGCAGGGACAAGCCATAGTTCAGGATTCTGCGTCGCAAAATAATCTTCAACGTTTCCATGCCGGACTTCAAAATGAAGATGACTGCCGATTGCTCCCCCGGTCCAACCGACCTCTCCGATCTTATCTCCCGCAAAGACTTTCTGCCCTGCTTCAACATCAACCCTGGAAAGATGGGCATATAAAGTGAATAAATCATCATGTTCAATAACAACAAGGTTGCCATAGAAGTTTCCCCATGGCGCGTAAATCGCTTCTTTATCAGATCCCGCAAAAATGACCATGCCTTCTGCCCCGGCGTGGACGGGTGTTCCACTCGGGTTGACAAATTCCACCCCGTGATGCGGGTCACGTGTCCCGTTGGCTGTTGATCCGTATCGATATGTTGCATCTATCAAATCGTTCCCAGGTGGCTGGATCGGGCGCTGGAGGAGGAAGTGACCTTCCGTGATGCAAAAATCCACACTGAATGGATCACAGGGAATTTCTGTGGTGGGCGTAAAAGATGGAACTATGGATGGTACAGAAGTTGGAGATGGTAGTGTGTTTGCGGGAGTGATTTGTGTGTTGACGGCGGCTGGGGTTTCAGCCACTCCTCGATTTACACAAGATATGAGGATTAGTGTCAGGAGAGAACTTAATATTCGCTTCATTAGGTTTCCCGCCATGGCGAGGAAGTAAGGCAGCAAAGCATTCTTCTAATAAGTGGAGATTGCTCCGTCATGGCGCCCGGTTTCGATACGCGTCTGTGGCGCTACTCAACCACCAGCCTCACTTCTCGCAATGACATGTTATTAGATCCCTCCGCGCTCGCTCATCGTCTTGCGGATTTCCTTCTCCAGCTCATCCGCTTTTGCTTCAAGCTCCTTCAACTCCTCCAGCATCTTCTCCCCCACGGATTTGTCTGCAAGTGAATGTAGGTTGATCTTCACGTTATAACCGGCAGTAATCAACGCCGCACGGGACATGGAAAAGCCGGACATCGAATCGCTGATCGCATTGAGATTTGCCTCTTTAGCGCATTTCAATGCCAGCTCCATCACTTTGACGGCGTCCTTTGCGACACTAAAGGGAACATGCGCGGCGTTGAGCGTCGCAATATGGATCGCAGCATTCCGCTTCGTCCGTTCCTCTTCGCTCTCTTTTGGGAGCTTGAACGCACCCATCACGGCTTCAAATGCGGATGAGTCATCATCTACAGCCTGAGTTAATTCTTTGCGCAGGCTCTCCGCCATAACCCGGATGGCTTGCATCTGGGCTTCGACCTGGGCATATTTCTTTTTGCCGATGGTGAGTCCCGCGACCATCGCGACCAGACTCGCACCCATCGCGCCGGCGTAGGCTCCCGCAGATCCGCCGCCGGGAGTCGCTGTGGGGGCGGCTAACTCCTCGATAAAAGAAACAGGTTTCGGCTGAGGAGAAGAGACGGATGAGTCTACAAGCCGCGATTCCAGGACTTGCTCCTTGTCAAATGCATCGAGCTGGGTGTACCAGACCGCGGCGTCCACCAATGCCTCCTGTGGGATCAACCCCACGAGCTCGCTGTGATGGATGCCAACGCCGTAGCGCCCGGCTTCACGCCGGATCGTTTCAACGACGCGGGCTATGGGCGTCTCGCGAAAGTTGGTGAGATTCATCGAGACCTGGGCGCGTCCTTCCACAAGCAAACCCAGCGCCTTGACATGGCGAAGCCCGCCCGAGGAATTCCGAACTGCTTTCGCGATTTTCTTTGCGATATCCACCTCGTCAGTGGTGAGATAAACGTTGAACGCGATCAGGGGATTGCGGGCGCCGATTACCGTTGCACCGGCTTGGCCAAGTTTTGCGGGACCGTAATCGGGCTGGCGCTCGGGGTTGGATTCGATCTCGGCTTTGAGTCCTGCGTATTGACCCTTGCGGATGTTCTCGAGGTTGGCGCGTTCGGGGCGTGTCGCCGCCGCCTCATACAAATAGACTGGGATGCCCAGCTCGTTCCCGACGCGTTCGCCAAGCCGCTTCGCGATTGCAATACAATCTTCCATGCTCGCGCCGTTGAGCGGCACAAAGGGAACGACATCCGTCGCGCCAATACGCGGATGCTCGCCGGTGTGGTTGTTGAGGTCGATCAGTTCCGACGCGGTCTTGATGGCGCGGAATGCCGCTTCCTCTACACCAAACGGTGGGCCCGCAAACGTCAGCACCGTGCGGTTGTGGTCGAGGTCGGAGGAGCGGTCGAGGAGTTTGACATCCTCCACCGATTGGATGGCTGCGACGATCTGGTCGATCACTTCGGGTCGCCGCGCTTCGGAAAAGTTGGGGATACATTCGATGAGTTGGGTGGTCATAGGATTAATGATTTAGTAGTCAAATCTTAGTTGAATACTTATTATACAGGATGAAGAATTTTTATGGCACCCGGGGGATTGAAAAAGCACAAAAAAGAGATATAATGTCAAATACAGGATCAACTGATTAGCTTGGGAGAGATATAAATGAGCAAAGCTACAAATCCCGCAGTTGCAGCAGCATGGATATCAGGGGGTTTGGGATGCATCGCAGCACTTGTTGTTGCAATCATTTCCCTTATCGCAGTAATCATCCAGGTATCGAAGCCCGATC
>DATKED010000161.1:0-15615 GCA_035512375.1 Anaerolineales bacterium | reverse complement strand
GACCGCATGACTGACTCGATGAAATTTGCGATCGACGAGACGAACCGCCGCCGCGCCAAGCAGGTGCAATATAACGAAGAGAACGGTATTGTGCCGATCAGTATTCATAAAGCGATCCACGACCTTACCGAAGAATTTTCTGCGAAGGCTGTGAGCGAAATGAGGGGTGAATACAAAACAAAGAACATGGGTGACATCCCGCGCAATGAACTGCAGAAGATCATCAACGAGATGGAAAAGCAAATGAAGGAGGCGGCGAAGAACCTTGAGTTCGAAAGGGCCGCTGCTTTGCGCGATGAAATATATGAATTGAAAACCCTGCTCGCGGAAGATGATAAATTGAAGCCGTGGGAGAGGATCAAGCTGTTGATGGGGGAGGAGTGAAGAGAGACGGGAGATTGGTAATTGAGAACAGCGGACATGATGAGCATGTTCCCCTGTTTTTAATTCTGCGTAAATTATAGCTTGAACGTAAACATCGTTGGATCGGGTAACGTTTCGACTCCGCCAGCGGATTTGTACATTGCCATTGCTGCGATGTTCGCGCGCTCTGTGAGGACCCAGGCTTCGCTGCAGCCGGATCGTTTTGCATGATCGAGCAGGACTTGCATGAGCGCCTTACCGGTTCCCTGTCGCTGGTGCGTTGGTGCTACGCCGATCTCGTTGATCCAGAGCTCAGGCGCGGATTTGTCCGGGTGCAGGTAGATCACCGCGCTCACAAACCCAACGACAACATCATTATCTAAAGCGACCACCAGGCGATGGCGCGCGTCACTGAAAAATTGCTGAACGGACGATTCTACAATGGGATCGTCAAAGACATCCGCTGCAACATTGTTGAGATAATGAGAATCAGTCGGACCAAGAAGTCTAGTTTCAATCATGGGTGATGATTAGAGACTACGCCGGTAATTAGTAATTGGTTCATCATACTCTCCGATATTTGGGAACCAGCATATTCTCAAGAACAGCGGTGACTGTTTCGTCCAATCGATGGTTTTCAAATGAAATCGGTGCATTACGTGCTTCTGGTATTATGGATAAATAGGCAATGCTGATACGACTCAGCGGTAGAGTCAATACTGCATTCGCTCTTCCGGGTCCACCATTGCGAGAGTTCTCCGATGCCAGTTCGCGGAGCTTCGGATCGGAATAGCTCTCGCTGTTCGCCAATATGGCATGTGCTAAGGCTGGGCTCAGAATGCGTGCTTCGAAAATCCGATAAATCCTGACTGTCGGATACCCCTTTGCATGAACGTTGTCTGTGGGCGAAGGTTCATTTTCAATGACAGCTCCCACCGGCTCATACGTATATTGATCCGGCTTCAGGCTGATGCCTAGTGCGTCAACAAACTCTTCAACCAGTTCGCGCCGGGGGTCAGATTCGAGAACAGAACCATCACCGGTATGGAATTGTTCCAGGCAAAACCCTCGGACTGCCTCCCAGGCAGAAGGTTGTATGAATAAGCGAAAGTCCTTCTCCAAAAAAGACTCAGTACTGTCGAAATTGAAATCACCGATAATATTCTGCAGTAGATCGATGTCGTGAATGCGGATCGCTCCACCAAAGGGCTGAGATTTAACTTCAACAACGCGCTCTGTTCCGGCTTCGTACAAGGTTGCTCTGCGTTCCAGAGCCAGGATCAAATCGCCATTTTGGGGATGTTCAAAGATCACTCTTGCCAAAGTGGCAACGCTCACCCGCAAGCTCAATTCCTTTGTTGCGCCAATGCCCGGACTATGCTTCATCAGATGCGAAGGCGATGGCTTGATCCATATTCATTGCCCCGCCCGTCTTCTGTGCTTTTGCAAATTCATCAGCGCTGAGTGCAGATTGCATCATCTCACGGTTCCGTTCCACTTCCACGCGGTCAGCGGGCCACCAGGCGCCGCCTGTGATCTTCAATACCGACTCCGCCGCGCTGAGCATGATTGCTCCCCATTCGGTTTGCCCCTGCCGTGCTTTCAAGCCAGCCAGCCCAGCCAGACTTTCAGCGATTCCGCGCCGATTGCCCAGGCGACGGAACATCGTCAGGCTTTTTCTGAATTGAGATTCAGCCAGCTCGAACTCCTCTTCGTGTTGGGCGATGTACCCCAAATTATGGACGAAGCGAGCCACATCGCCCCGGTCACCGGTGGTACGCAACAATGCCTCACACTCCTCATAATATTTCCGCGCCAGATCAAATTGACCTTGGGTACGCGCCACCTCGCCGAGATTGTTAAGCGCGAAGGAGATCAACCAGTTTTCGTTAATCACACGGGCTTCGGCAAGGGCTTCTTCATGATAGGTACGCGCCTGTTCGAGATGCCCCAATCCAAGTTCCACGTTGCCAAGATGGATGAGCGTAATAGCATGGAAAGGGGCAATGCCCTGTTCCTTGAACAGGGCGACGGCTTGCCCGAAGAACGGCTGTGCGTCGTTATCTCGTCCCATATTGATCAACGCCACGCCGTTACCCATGAGCACGGGAGCCAGCCATTGTTTATCTTTGAGTTTTTGTGCGATTGTCAGACTTTCCTGTAAATGCGCCAAGCCAATATCCTGTTTGCCATGCCAGACCGCCAGCATGCCGCTGGACATCAGCGCCATCGCGCGGAGAGGGGATACCGCCTGCACCAAAGGAGATGCCAATAACCGATCCGTCCACATGGCGCCCTCGATAACGTAACCACGACGGTACCAAAACCAAGACAACACATTGATCATCATGGCGCCAAGTTCAACGCCCTGGGGTGTGGCGAGATTCCATGTGAGTGTAGCTCGAATATTGTCGTGCTCACGTTCGATCCAGTTCAGCCAGCGCAGGGCATCTGCAGTATATAGCT
Source organism: Anaerolineales bacterium (assembly GCA_035512375.1). Taxonomy (GTDB): domain Bacteria; phylum Chloroflexota; class Anaerolineae; order Anaerolineales; family Villigracilaceae; genus Defluviilinea. Next base: position 12,786 of record DATKED010000161.1, on the reverse strand, counting down.
CAAAGAAACCGATCCAGTTGATGAGCACGTCGCCAAAATACCCAGCATGTTGTGTTCGCAACGATTCCATTTCACCACGATCTGTGAGTCGTTCGAGGGCATAGGCTCGGATCGTCTCGAGCATTCCGAAGCGCGGCTCGCCATCGGCTATTTCTTCCTGACGCAAGAGACTGTTATTTACAAGTGATGTAAGACTTTCGAGAATATCGAGCTTGCCATCTTGATTGCACACCGCTTCGGCGGCTTCGAGAGTAAATCCACCTACGAAAACGCTGAGGCGCGCGTATAAAATTTTCTCGTCTTGATTTAATAAATCGTAACTCCATTCGAGTGTGTTGCGGAGAGTCTGATGCCGGGCTGGGAGATCGCGTGCGCCGCCGGTGAGTAATCTGAGCCGATCATCCAGACGCGCGAGGATCGCCTGCGGTGGGAGGAGTTTGACGCGCGCCGCGGCGAGCTCAAGGGCGAGTGGCAGCCCATCGAGGCGGCGGCAGATTTCGGCTACGGCAGAGGCGTTATCATCTGTCAAAGTAAAGCTGGGATGAACTGCCTGCGCGCGTCCAACGAACAAAAGAACAGATTCATTTTCTACCAGATTTTCCACCGCCAGATCATTTTCTGTCTGGGGCAATTCCAACGGCGGGACCGGGAGTCCGCGTTCACCCTGCAAGTTGAGGACGATCCGGCTGCTGGTGATGATCTTCAAGTGTGGTGCTGCGGCGAGTAAATCGGCTACGACAGGCGCGGCTGAGACCAGTTGCTCAAAGTTATCCAGTACCAACAACATGTGTTTATCATGCAGATAGTCTTTTACGTTCTCCAGCAAGGGACGACCGCCTTCACGAACTTCGAGTTGCTGGGCAACCCGGGAGATGAACTGATTGGCATCCGTATCATCAGCCAGTGGGACAAAGTAGACGCCATTCGGAAAGTGGTCAAGCATTTCCTGCGCCACCTGCAAACTCAGACGAGTCTTGCCGGTACCGCCTGGACCTGTAAGAGTGACCAGACGTGTATCTGCGCCCATTAAAAATTCCTTGACCGCCACCATTTGCGCGGAACGCCCAATGAACGGGGTTGGTTGTGCCGGAAGATTGTGTTTTGGTTTCTTTGCTTTCGGCGCGTCGGGTGTGTCTGTGTTGGGTTGGTTCTCATCGTAGAGCAGTTCAACGTTCGTAGGAAGCGGCAGGTGGAACGTAGCTGCATACCGTTTGAGGTTTGCGGCGGCATAGATCAGTCCAGCCAATCGTTGTTCGTCCGGTTGACCGGCTTTGTGACAATAAGCCAGTCCAGCGGCAGCTCCAGCCAGCCAGTATTGTCCCCACAGATCGTCATGCAAACTCGGATGATTCTCTTCCACCCATACGGCGAACGTGCTTCGCGCGGATGCAATGACCGCGCTAACGCCAGACATCTCGATGGGTGCCTTATGTGGTTCCAGGATATCCACTTCTGCCATCAGCGTGAGAAGGTTGACACACTTTGCAAAGGAGATTTGCGACATCACGTGCATCAGATAGGACATTTCCAGATAGCGCTGATCATATAGCAACGGCATGCCGTCCTTGAAGAGTGCGAAGTCGATCAGATAGTAGCCTTCAAGAACCTCCTGGTTCTCAGAAAATTTGACCAATATATTATTCGTATTCAGGTCACCGTGGATGAACCCCGTTGCAACATCCATGGCGCGCACCTTTCCCCACTGTTCGGGTTTGCGCGCATGGAGTAAAGGATTCGGAAAAATATGTCCGCTGATCAGAAAGCCTGCGATGTCTGGATCGACCTGGCAGGTATTCTGTAAAAAGCGTTCGATATTTCCACCCGCATCCAGGCGAAAGCCGAGCCATTTTTCCAATACCTTTTGTGGATGAACTGCCTGTGCAAATTTTTGATCTGCATTCCATTCTGCCAGCAGGACAGTGTTCGTTGCTGTAAAAATGGTTTTGAGCTGGTTTTGCTGTCCGTAGCTTGATAGCGGACGGTACTTGAGCAGGGATTGACCGGCAATCCGATAAAAGATTGCGATGGCCCCATCCTGCTCGACGCGGTCAAAGACCAGTTCGGCGATGTGGGCACGGGCAAACGCAGGCGTGGCCTTGCTCATCACGGTATTGTGCCGTGTGACCTCATCCGATTTCGCTGACTTGCCTTTGCGATCCAGCTTCAGGATGCAATGCTCGACGCGTTTGGTTTCGTTTGACGAAACACTGACAAGATAGACGACCGCGCCTGACCAGCCTCCCACCAATAGCTGCAGGGCAGCGACAGTGATCTTGTGTACATCCTGTGCCAGCCGAATGACATGTTGATATTCTTCAGGCAGGGATTGAAAATCAGCAGCCAGTTCAGACATTGGTCATCACGAGATAGACTCTTATATCGTTCTTTGTCAGGGAATAACTATTAAAGGGTGAGAATAGTTTAGCTTAACAGTATGGAAAGGCAAAAGACCCAACCCGGACCTAAATAAACGTCGCGATCTCTTCCAGTGACTTCTTCTCGATCTCGGGCACCTGTGCCTCTTTGCCAGGATAGCCCACGACTAAAATCAAAAACGGTTTTTCGTTGGGTGGCATGTGCAAAATATCGTTCAGGAATCCCATCGGACTGGGCGTGTGGGTCAGAGAGACCAGTCCCGCGTTATGGATGGCTGCGATCAAAAATCCTGTGGCGATGCCTACTGACTCATTGACATAATAGTTTTTTACACGCCGCCCGTCCGGCAACTGGCTCTGGCTCTTTCCGAGGATGATGATCAGGCAGGGAGCAGCTTCGAGGAACGGCTTGTGTTCATCTGTGCCGATCAGGGAAAGGGCATCCAGCCATTCCTGCGGTGCGCGCCGCTCGTAGAACTCCCTCTCTTCCTGCTCAGCCGCGATACGGATCTCATGTTTGACCTTGGGATCAGAAACGACAACAAAGCGCCAGGGCTGGAGGTTGGCTCCGTTGGGAGCGGACGCGGCGGTGAGAAGGCATTCCTCGATCACCTCACGCGGCACGGGACGGCTTGAAAAGTGCCGCACGCTACGGCGTCTCTGCATATGCTGGCGAAACTCAGTCGCACGTTGGTTCATTTCTTCAATGGGATATTCGATGTAGGAAGACAAGGGTTGGAAGACTGCTTTTGACATCCTATTCCTCACAAGAGAATACAAATTATTGCCAGTATAGCATAATCATCCTTGTTCTTTTTCTTATGTCCACCCCATCAATAGGGCAAGCGCCTCTAGAAAGGCACTGAAATGCGGTACAAAAGACAATCTTGGAGGTAGGGATGCCGAAAAAGCCAGTGGAAGCGATCGATGAGCATTTTAGCAAAGTCAGGGATCCACGCGTGGTCGGGTCCGCAAAAACCAGGCTCCCGAAAACTTTGCCGTTCTGCGCCACATTGCTCTCAACCTGCTCCAGCAGGAGCAAACCGCCAAAGGCGGCATCGATGCCAAACAATTGCAAGCTGGTTGGAGGGAAGATTATTGCCTCAAAGTCCTCGCCCCTGCCAATTATGATGCGATTGCCCTACATGCCAGCCTCAGGCGCCTCGAGCTGAAGTAATTATGTGGTAAAATCCCAGCCGTTGTTCCCTCCGCCTCCTGCTGGAGGCGGATTTCATGCAAATGGCCAGTGCCGCGCGAGCGGTACGCCAGCATCCTGCTGGAGTGTAAATGACCATGATCGAACCTGAAGAATTCCCCGAATCCAGTGCGTCCCGGGTGGCAAACATCTCACAATCTGAGGTGCAAAGTGTCAAGGCAGAGATGGCGCGCCTGCATCAAGCCAGCGCAGAGACTGTCACTGCGGATGAGGTGGGTCTTCAGCAGAGCGCGGCAGCCAATGTGAAGGCAAGTGCTGTCAGCGCACACCAGTCCGCGTTGGCAGCCGTGGAAGCAGAGGAAGTCCTCTCGCAGCACAGTGCCTTAGGATACGTTCAGGCGGAGAAAGCCTCTGTCAGCGGGTATACAGGTGTTGTCCTCGCGAGAAACGCAGAAGTCCATTATGGGATCACCGGCTTTGTTGCCGGGCGCGATGTCCACCTGGAAGGCGCGCGGACGGTTCTCCTGGTTGGGCGAAATATTACAGGCAATGTGACCACCTTCATGGATTCACGCTCTGCTCTGATCGCGGGTCTGACGGGTGGCTTGTTCGCCGGTCTAATGCTTCTGCTTGGACGAATGCTATTCGGGCGAAAATAATCGGAATGTAGCAGCGACTTCAGTCGCTTAATATGGACGACTAACCCCTAGGTGCTTCGCAGAGTCGTCACTACAGAAATTCTATTCAAAGAGCGAAGGTAACCCCGCGATGGCGGGGTGAGAGGCGCTCGAGGAGTTAAGATGGAAAAAGTAGTAATCAAGGCTGAAAAACGAGGAGTCATTGGCAAGCAGGTAAAAGCACTGCGCCGTGCGGGCAAATTGCCAGCCGTGATCTATGGACGTCACACCGAGCCGATCAATGTTTCGTTGGATGCCCATGGCGCGTCGCTGGTTTTGGGAAAGCTCACTTCTTCAAGCCTGGTGACAATCGTATTGGATGGCACGGAATATCCTACGCTTGTCCGTGAGAAACAACGCGATTACATCAAGAACCGCTTGCTGCATGTGGATTTCCTGGCTGTCTCCCTCACCGAGAGTCTGCGGGCGACGGTCGCTGTAAACCTCGTGGGTGTCTCCGCGGCGGTAAAGGATTTCAATGCCGTATTGGTGAAGAACCTTGAATCTCTTGAGGTGGAATGTCTTCCTGTCGATCTGCCTGAAGGGATTGATGTGGATATTTCTGTACTTGCGCGTCCGGGGGATGGCGTTCGCGTGAGAGAGGTGATGGTTTCTGATAAGGTCCAGATTCTCAACGACCCGGATACGATGGTTGCTGTGGCGACCTTCCCCAAGGTGGAAGAGGAAGCTGCGGCTGTCCCTGGTGTAGAAGGCATTGCCCCAGCCGATGCCGAGGCCGAGCCCGAACTTGCTGTGGAACGTGGCAAGAAGGAAGACGAAGAGGAAGAGTAATTTTCTCCTCAATAGCAAACTCCCCGATTTTGGTCGGGGAGTTTTTTGTCTATGTCATAGTTCCAACACATTTAGAAAATCCACGGTCATGCGCGCGGTTGCGCCCCACAGCAACTCACCATCATAGGGATGATAGGCGATCAGGGAACGCCTCGTGCCGGGGATCTCGAACTGCCAGCGGTTCAACGGATTTGCCAGCCACGCGAGCGGTATGGTGAAGATGCGTGCCACTTCATGCGCGCCCACACGGAAGATCGCGGGCCATCTCACAACTCCAACGACAGGTGTAACTCGGAAATAGGTGATCGTGATAAGGTTGGACAACCTGCCCAACACTCTTACATCGTTTGCCCGAAGACCGATTTCTTCCTCTGCTTCGCGCAGAGCGGTTTGTTCCGGAGTCGTTTCGCCTTCGTCGCACCCGCCGCCCGGGAAAGAGACCTGCCCTTTGTGCGATTCAACGGTGTCTGTGCGGCGCGTGAAGAGCAAATGCCATTCATTGTCGTACCATACCAATGGAATAAGCACCGCCGCGCACTTAAGACGAGTCTCCTCGGTCAACTCAACTTCTGAGAAGCCATCGGAAGATGGATCGCCCTTGATGGCATCACGTAGACGTTGTGAAATATGGTCTTCAGTCAGTGTAATCGGCATGCTGTAATTCAGACGACAGGAACCGTTCCGTGATTCATTCTTACGCTGCGATCACTGCGCCAAGTTCCTCTGCCAGTTCTCTGCCACGCGGGTCTTCGCCTGGTTCGATTCGTCTTGCAAAGATAAGAAAGCCCGTATGCGCCACCATACGATCTGTGGGACGGATGCGCGCCGGCTCTGGTTTGTAATATCGAAGCAGAAGTTCACAGACTTCCACGAAGGCGAACTTGTTCTGACGCAAAGACAGCAGGGTCTTTTCCACCTGGTTGAAGGTGGGGATCAGGCAGCACATGTATCCACCGGGTTTCAGTGCAGCGCGTACCTGCCCCGTGTAATCATACGGGTTTGGCACATCCAGGAAGAAGGCGTCCACGTCCGTTTCGTCGAATCCGAGCTGGATGTCGCGCAGTTTGAAGTCCACACGTGAATCGAGTCCGAAACGCGTCAGGTTCTTGCGCGCCAGATTCTGCACATCCGGTTTGACCTCGTACGAGATGACGCGTCCCTGCGGTCCCACCGAAAATGCCAAAGCAGTCGTCATCGAGCCGGAGCCGGTGCCGGCTTCCATCACGGTCTGACCCGGACCCACGCCCATGGTGATGAGGATGAACCCGATGTCTTTTGGATACAGGATTTGCGTTGTGCGCGGCAATTCATTAATGAGGTCAGCAAGGGAAGGCTGCAGCAAAAAGAACGGCGCGCCGATGTGACTGAACACCTGCGTCCCCCAGAGTTTGCCGATCAGATCGTCGTGTTGCAGGATGCCGCGATGAGTTTCAAACTTGGCGCCTGCCTGAAGGGCGAGAATAAAATGCTTGTGCCGCAAGCCGACAAGCTGGGCAAGATCACCGTCCTGTGCCGTGGCGGAAGAGTAGGTTAATGACATTAGGTTATCTTACCATGAGAGTTTTTAAGTTTATGGGGATTGGTCCACAGTATTCGCCGGCGTGCTTTCCTCTATAAACGGAAGTGAAACCATCCTTCTCATTTTGCGGTTGGATACCAGCAAAATTGCAAATAATCCAACTGCAAGCAGACTCATGATGACGATGAGTGTTGGCTGGATCGTACTCAAACGCCCCGGTTGCCCGAGGAGTTCTGCAAGGCTTGAAAATGTAAATAGAATTGCGAACATGTTCCAGAGTCCATGCAATAGGAACGCAAGAAAATAAGTTCCGATCAGGCGCATATAGTGCCGCTCACGCCAGGCAAGCACAATGGCCGCGCCCATCATTGCTGAAGTTGTAATGTGTAATAACCCTGTACCGATCCGTGAGAACAGCAAACTGGCCCATTCGCCGGCTTGAGTGCTTACACCGATGGTCTCAATTAATGCATAGCCTGCGCCGCTTAACGCTCCAAGCGTAAACCCCTGTGCGGTCGAATCCAATCTGCCGGCGAGCAGCCAAACGCCCAGCGGTTTAAAAAGCTCCTCAATTGCCGGCACAAGGATTGCCATATAGGTCAACGCAGTGAGGATCACACCAGGCCTTGTAAGAAGTGGAGCGAGAAGATCAAAAGCTGCCTCAGAATCGGGACCCAGTATCATGATCTGTCGTGAGAGTCCCCGGAGTTCAAATACCAGTTCCGGTTGGGTGGCGACATAGGCAATGATGACAAAAAATAAAATGATCGCGACAACAGCCTCCAGGATAAGCAGGACGAATGGGGTGAGTGTCATTCCGAGCCCGAGGACACTCCATGACTGCCAACGCGTCCCCAGAGGAAGTTGCTGTGTTCCCAGCATTAGGATCACCACTAATGGCAGCACAACAGCCGGGAGGGTCAGGATCGGAAGAACCAACCAGTTGACTGTTCCGATGCCGCTCACCTGATTCCCGATCAGGATCGACGCGCCGGCAATCAGTACCAAAATAACGATCTGCCAGCGGGTGACTGAGACGATTGTTTCCTGATCCGCCGACGGCTTTTGGAGGGTTTTCTGGAAAGAGAAAAATGCAGCCGCGAATAACAAGGCTGCTTCAAAGCCAAACGCAATAAAGATGATCGTCTGTTGAACTTCGATGCTTTTGCCTGTGAACAGGGAAAGCAGCGCCGTGACCCCCGGGAATAGTCCTATGCCAAACAGAAAAAGCCCGCTCAGCGAAAACAAGATCCCACTGAGCAGTGATGGAAGATGAGTCTGGGATGTCCTCAATTTATTTTTCCTCAATGCTAATGCTGATCAGTGTATCCCCGGCTGGGATATCGATTCCAGGCTGGGCGTCACGCGGTGTTAATTGTTTCAGCACATCCATGCCGCTGAGCACTTCTCCGAAGATCGTATATTGTCCGGTGTACTGTGTGGCAGGCGCGTACGTAATAAAGAACTGGCTTCCACTCGTATCAGGTCCCGAGTTGACCATCGCGACCATGCCGGGTTTAGCGAACGTGAGCGATGGATCTATTTCGGTAATGATGTAGTACCCTGGATTCCCTTTTCCTGTCCCGCTTGGGTCACCGGTCTGTGCGAAGAGTTCGGGGATCACGCGATGGAACATGATGTTATCGTACCAGCCATTGCGCGCCAGAAAGAGAAATGAATTGACCGTCAACGGCGCTTTGTCTGCAAACAGTTGAAGGACAATATCGCCTTTCCCGGTATGCAGCGTGGCGATGTATTGTTTATTTTGTTGAACGGTCACTGCCGGGCAAGATGTGTATTGTCGCTTCCCGAGCACGATCAACTGAATAATGTCGTTGAAGCTGTTGTAATCACGGGGTCCGCCATAGATCTGTCCGTTGATGAGGATCAGCGGTGTGCCGGGCAACCCGATCTTTTGACCGCTTTCCCAGGCATGCTGAACTCTTGCGACAATATCTTCACGTTTTAGATCTGCCTGGAATTGCTCCACGTTCATTCCCAAAGCCGAGGCTTGCGCGCCGATCCACTGTTCGAATTCCTCCACCGACAGGCTGATCCAGTTTTCCTGCTGCGCGTAGAGTTGGTGATGCATTTCCCAGAAATGAGCCTGTTCCGCCGCGGCTTCGGCGGCTTGCGCGGCAAGCGCCGCTTTATCGTGAACCGCGATCAATGGGAAGACCCGACTCACCACACGCACCTGATCAGGATGTTCTTCAAGCAATTGATCGAGCACCTGCGCGAATGAGCCGCTCCTCGGATCCTGATAATCGCTGTATTCTGTGATTGTGACAATGGGGGTTTCCGCGCCGCGCAAATGATCTGTTTCACCTTCGGGTGGGAAAAGCGAGGGTGTGTCTGAGCCGGGGGTAGGTTCAATCTGGATAGCTGCGCAGGCAGGCGGGGTAGGAATGATGATGCTTGGAAGGGCCGGGGAGGTGCTGATGGGTGAGGCAGGCGAAGTGGTACAGGCAGAGAGCACCAAAGCAAGAAAGAGGAAAGAGAAGAGTTTACGCATATTGAATTGTGAACGTGATAGTCACGTTTGCGTGGCATCCGCAAAGCACAGCGTCGATAAACAGGTGACCATTACGATTATTTATCTGATGGTTTGTTGGAGTTGCTCGAAGGATGTCATCCACGAAATCGTGTTGATGAAATCAGCCAGAGAGTCGCTTTGTTCGCGCAAGGCACGGACAGCCGGTCCCACAGGGTCTTGACCGGCGGCGCCGCCAGGGACGTCCGCGTATGCTCCGTGAAAGGCGAAGTAAGCCTGGTTCAGCTTTCGAAGCAGGTAGCCATTTTCCCAAAGGGTTTGCCTGCGCTGCTCCATATACGATTCTGCATCTTCGATCTTGCCATCAGCCAGTAGCTCATCAGCGGTCACGCGCGTTTCGTGCATCTCCGCGCGAAAGTCGAAAGGCGGAGGATCGTCGAGTCTGTTCGAGGGGAGAGACGACTCATTAAGCGAGACCAAGCCAAGGCCTGGTGCGAAGCCGGACGCGAGCAATTCGGGGTAATATCTTTCAAGCACGTACGTCCCTATCTCACTTCCCACGATGGAGGCGGTTGTCTCATTCATCGTCCGGAGTTCCGGCGTGGTGCTGTAGTTGATCCCCAGCGGACGAAGGCTTAAGTAGTTATGAGTCCACTCATGCGCGATGGTATCGAGGGTCCAGCGCAGGTCAGTGGTTTCCATTACCATGGTTGGGTAAACACCAACGCCACCTATGGGTACGACCAGCGTTGAAACATCCAAAGAATTTGCAACCTCGTCTTCAAGCCTGATCCTGTCATCCAGTGTGAGAGTAGGCAGGACAGAGATATTTGCAATCTGCTGGATTACGCTTCGCTGAGATACGATCAATGCAAGCGGGGTGGAGGAGGTGCGATAGAGGACGGGCGGGATGGGCTGTCCGCTCATCGTGAGTCCAAGCTCTGCCAGCGCCTCGCTGATCTGGCTTTGCAAGGCTGCCTCGGCCACGGGCGCCAAAGAACGTTGTCGGGCGATCAGTTCGTCCCGCTGGTCGCGCACATGGGCGCTGCTGGTTTCCTTGTCTGTGATGGCAGGATCGGCAAAAATTTGTTCGATCTGATATTCTGCCTGCATCAGATTATGTGTGGTACGAACATATTCGATCACAATCTCCTTGTTTGTGCCGCGGTCAAATAAATAAGGCAGTCCAATAGCACCCTGCTCAAGTTTGGTCCAGGCGGCATTCCATACCCAATTGGGGTAGTCGAATTCGATCTCGCGCGTAAACGACCGGACGCGGTCTGATGTACCGGTCAGGCGCGGGGCATCGCCTGTGGCGGCGATGATCATGGCGAAGGTGAGTGCCAGGAAATCCAGTATTCGTAAAACTCGATAGAACATGCGATGATTATAATCAGAAACAAGAACTGACAGTTTTTATCACTGTCAGTTCTCATTTTTCGGATTGTCAGGTATTTCAGCTGCACAGATTAGTTCTGTCTATTTTTCAAATAATCGTCTATTGCCCGGGCAGCCGTCCGCCCTGCAACCATCGCTGTCACCACCAGATCTGGTCCAGTGACACAATCTCCCCCGGAGAACACACCCTCACGTGAAGTGCTTCCGGTCACTTTGTCGGCAGTGACCAGCCCCCAATCGTGCGTTTCAAGGTCCGGCGTTGTCTTTCCAATGATTGGATCGGGCCAGTAGCCAAGCGCGAGCACGGCTGTGTCGCATTCCACGATGAAGTTCGATCCTTCGATGGGTACAGGTTTGCGCCTGCCCTTTTTATCGGGCTCACCGAGTCTCATCTTAAGGCATTCCACGGCGGCGAGTTTCCCATCTTCGCCCGCCAGGAATTTAATGGGTTGGGCGAGGAAGTGGTACTGCGCGCCTTCCTCTTTTGCCATGGCGCGATCCTTTTTGCCGCCAGGCATTTCTCTCTCTGTGCGGCGGTACAGGCAGGTGACCTCTTCAGAGCCTAGACGCAATGCAGTCCGCAGGCAGTCTGCGGCGGTATCGCCGCCGCCGATCACCACCACGTGTCTGCCGACCTCGAGCGGCTGCTTCATGTCTGGCGGGAGTAGGTCTGGGTCCACGTTGCCGCGGATGAGGAAGTCGGTCGCTTCATAGACGCCGGGCAGGTCCGTTCCGGGGGTATCTTCCATCTTCGCGTCGATCTCCGATCCCACCCCGATGAAGACCGCGTCGAAGCCTTCATTGAAGAGATCATCAATCGTTTTATCTTTGCCGATATAAGTGTGTGGAATGAACTTGACGCCGGCGCGCTCGAACTCTTCCCATTTTTCCGCCCAGACATCTTTGGGCAATTTAAAGTTGGGAATGCCATACACCAGCAGCCCACCAGCGGCGGGTTTCGATTCGAAGATGGTCACCTCGTGTCCGCGTTGGACCAGTTGGTCGGCGCAGCCCAAACCAGCAGGTCCCGCACCGATCACGGCGACACGCTTCCCGGTCGGCGGCGCGAGCGGAATGATGTGTCCGTCGCGGCGGCGCTTGTAGTCCACGGCGAACGTTTCCAGTGCACCACAAAGGACTGGGGTGTGATATTTATTGAGCACGCATGAGCCCTGGCACAATGCCTCATGAGGACAAACACGCCCGCAAATTTCAGGAAGAGAACTGGTCTGGTGATAAAGGTCGGCGGCTTCTGAAAAACACCCCTGTTCGATCAGCCACATGGCAGAGGGAATATCGTTGTGGGTGGGACAAGCCAGCATGCAGGGAGCCGGGTCCGGGCAGTGGATACAGCGCGTGGCTTGCACCATGGCGCGTTCCGGGCTGAATGTGTTGACCACATCCTCAAAGTCGCAGGTGCGTACATCCGGCGCCCGCAGATCCAGGTCGTAAAACGGCATGTTCACGCGCGCTTTACGATCAACTGTCAGAGTTTCACTCGGAATGAACTGCATTCAATCCTCCTTTGGCGAAAGGCGAAACGACATTGTTATAATACCAAAACTGGTAAAAGACAACTGGGTTTATATGTCACCAATGTAGAGGACATTCATCACATTTATGTTTGCAAAGATGCAAAGATTTTGATTTTCTCCGTCCCCCACATTCATCGTCAATTCATAATTGTAAAGTATAAACGTAGCTCGTAAGGTAAAATTTTTTAACAAGCGAGGCAACTTCTCGCGGAGGAAACAATGCGTCAGTTTTTCAGAAAATATAGAACTCTTTTGATCAGCCTGCTGGTCGTCGGGATCGTGACATCAGGATTTATCTTTGTACGTCGGTCGAGCGCCGATGCGGCCAGTCAATTTCAAACCGTCCAGGTTGAGCGCGGCACCCTGACAGCCACAATTGGCGCGACAGGCACAGTGCGCGCGAAGCAAACCGCAGTATTGATCTGGCAGGCCGCCGGGTCCGTGGACACGGTCAATGTGAAAGTGGGCGATAACATCCCAGCCGGCTTTGTGATGGCATACCTTGAAAAGACATCCCTGCCTCAAAGCGTCATCATGGCTGAAGCCGATCTGGTCGACGCGCAGAAGGCATTGGATGATCTTCTCAGTTCCGATACTGCCCGTGCCCAGGCCGTGATCACACTGCGCGATGCACAAAAGGCCTATGATAAGGCGGCGAACTGGCGTAAGGAATTGAACGGCAAGATCCACGTCAAGGAAATCATTTATAAAAAAATCCGGAATAGAACAATTCCTGTACTCAAGGAATACCGGGGCTATGCAGGCAAAGAAACGATTGCCAAAGCGGATGAAGATTTGGCGCTGGCCAAGGCAAAATTTGATGATGCCCAGCGCGAGTTC
>DATKED010000160.1:0-13946 GCA_035512375.1 Anaerolineales bacterium | reverse complement strand
TAGCGCAAATACGACCATCGAGATCAGCATGGCGATCAGGGGACCGGCGCTGAATCCTTGTGCAAGCGTCGAAATGGCGCGCAGGCTCAGGGCAAACAGAGTCAGCAAAATGGTCGTTAATGAACCGTAGACGAGTGAACGGTTGATCGCAAAGTCAATGTCCCACAGACGATACCGCAGCACTGCAATCGCCATCGTCGCAGGCACGATCATCAGGGAGATCTGCCTCAGGACGCGCGCGACGAGCGAAACAATCAGTGACGGGTTTTTGCCATAGCCAAGCACGTTGAACACCACCACGTACGTGCTAACGAACAGCACCGTGATGATCATGCCGAACAACACCCATTTGGTTTGTTGTCTTTGCACGGGCGTGGAGAGTTTGCTATAGCGATACACCTGCGCCGCAATCCCTCCTGCAAGGAGGAGAAGGAAAAGCCCGATATCCCATGCCTGTTGCGCGGTGTGACTGTAATTCTCCGCAGTCCGGAACTCAGCTTTGTAATTCGGGATGTAGTCCACGAACCAGATTCCGATGCGCCAGATGGGAAGGGGGATCAGAATCCACCAGATCCAGCGCGGGAGCGATTTTCCATTCGGGAAGAGATAGACAAACCATGCCTGCATGCTTTCTGCCATGCCGGGCAGGATGGCAAGCGCCAGGTGTGGCAAGTTTGCGTTGGCGGTGGGACCCGTGTACAACGCGCCAGTGAACAGCAACATGGATGCCACCACCAAGGTTGCCACCTCATCCCCGCGCCGCCAGACGAGGATGAACGCAATGACCCCGAAAAAGAGGACGGTGAGGCTGTCCGTGATGACCAACACGTACGCAGGAAACCTTAGGGAAAGACCAGCCGCCCTGAGGGCCTCCTGCGATTGAGGGAGCAGGCGCAAACCGATCTCGAACGAGGGCTTGATACCCGCAATGAACAGGAAGATCGTGAAGACCGCCATGCCGATCCACAAGGCGCGCGCGGCTCTTAACCTTAACCCCGTGATTTTGAGGCTTTGAACAGAATAGTTGCCAACGGACATAGGCATGCATTTTACTATGCGCGCATTCCGTGTAAAAAACTGTAGCACTTTTACAATGCGAGGTGATTTGGCAAAACAGGGACGTGTTGCCAACTAGAATTATTTTCTAACAATTTATGTTTTCATTCGTTTCTTGTTGAAAACGAAACTAATAACGTCACCCTATCGCTCTCAAAAATCAATTTGAAGGTTACACGTCCATGTAGTAATGCAAAATCCAATATAGCGCCCGGCCGTGGAAATAACGTAGCTTTTACACCAATAGGGTAGGTGAATTTGATCGTCTATTTAGGATGCAGCACGGGGCTCTTCATATACATACTTGATGAGATGATTGATATCATGGATCATAACCCCGTTTCTTCACGATCATTCATTGGCGGACTCGATTAGCAGAATAATGGCGGATTACTTTGAGGACTGACTCCTAAATACCTCTTATTCTGGTCAGCGGGCTGAACGCAAGAACAGGCATCTGAAGGAACCTCAATCTGCCTACAAATTACCCAATTGTGTTGCATAATGCAACCGCAGGTGTTATACTGCTTTGGAAGGAGTTTGTATGCCTACTTTACATGTTCGCAGTGTTCCCGAAGATCTTTACCAGGAAATCCAAAAACTTGCCGAAGAACGCAGCCGCTCACTAAGCGCACAGGTCGTCACTATGCTTGCGCAGGCACTGGAAGATGAGAAAAGTCGTAAGACTCAGATCAGGGCGTTAGCGTCTATTCGCCGCCGGCGTTTTTCCGCTCCTAAAAAATCGCCTTCAAGCCCTGAGATGCTTCGTGAAGATCGCAAGCGATGACCCACGCACCCGTGTGTTATGTCGTTGATGCAAGTGTTGGGATTAAGCTGTTTGTAGAAGAAGAGTTCTCGGAGCAGGCACATGCCTTGTTCTCACACCTTGCTGCGGATCCATCAGCAGAACTATACGTTCCAGATCTGTTTTATATTGAGTGCACAAATATTTTGTTGAAATATACGCGTCGCTTTGGTCGATCCCTTGAAGATTCGCAAGCCGACCTGGCAGATCTAGGCCGTTTGGCATTGAGAATCACGTCTACAGCTGATTTGATGGAAAGGTCATTGTTGCTTGCAAAGGAGTTAGATTTATCCGCGTATGATGCGTGTTATGCTGTTCTCGCGCAACAGCTCGAAATTCCTCTTGTCACGGCGGATCAACCGCTCGCAGGAAAACTTGACTCTGCGGTATTCCTTGGCGATTTAGATATTTAATTGTGGCAAGAAGAATAGCAACGTACACTTACTTTTAAGCAGTTTATTGTGAAAATTGGTCGAGAGGCTCTCTAACGGAAAATGCTGGGGAATTAATTGCTTATGAAAATCACCGTTTGCGAAAGTAAGAAGGTCCCAACCGAACGCTCTGGTGATTCCCGATTTGGATATAGGATCAAAAGATCCTTATACGGCATATATCTCGTGTAGCTAAACTTATAGCCTTATATCAAATTTATACCTCGCGCAGCAACTCCGCGTAGATGTTTAAGTTCAATGCTCCATCCAAAATTAAGATTTGAAAGGTAGACAGAGCAGTCAAGTAAATTTATTGCGCCGGGCAGGTTGGTCCTTGGTCAGATACACCAAACTGTAATCGTTCCTTATCTATCAAATCGCGGGTTAGCAGTGCACAAACATCGCGAAGCGTATTATGAAGGTCGATCTGCCATAACCGCGCGCTATTGTCGTCGCTGGCAGTCAGGATGTATTTCCCGTCGGGCGAAAAGGTCACGTTGCGTACCCAACCGCTGTGTCCTGTAAAACGCCGCACTTCGTCACCGGTCTGCACATTCCACAAACGCGCTGTCCCGTCGGCGCCGCTTGACAGCACGTATTTCCCGTCCGGCGAGAAGGCGGCGCCAAATGCACCGTCTGGATGACCAGGAAATCGGTGCAGCTCTTTGCCAGTGGCGACGTCCCACAGACGGACGCTGCCATCGAAACTGGATGTGACAAGCAATTTGCCGTCAGGAGAGAAGGCAACGCCAGCAACAATATCCGTGTGTCCTCGGAAGACCATGAGGTCCTTGCCACTCAGTGGATCCCACATACGAGCTGTGCCGTCATCACCGCTGGTAACCACTGTCTTTCCGTCCGGTGAGAAAGCGATTCGGTTCACATGTCCTGGCCCCTGGCTGGTGTAGATCAGGATTGCCTGCCCTGTTTCAGGGTCCCAGACTCTTGTTGTGCCATCATAACTGGTAGTGATGATGTACCTGCCATCCGGGGAGAATGCTCCGCGATTCACAATATCAGTATGACCATTAAACTGGCGTACTTCCTTGCCGCTGGCCGCATCCCAGAGTATGGCAGTGCCGTCCACGCTCGTGGTAAGCACCCTGGTGCCATCAGGAGAAAAGATGGCGCCGCGGATGACAGCGGTGTGTCCTGGGAAAGTCATGAGTGTCTGCCCAGTTGCGGTGTCCCAGATTTGGGCGCTGCCACTATTACCTGTAGTAACTAGCTGCGTGCCATCTGGAGAGAACGAAGCCTGCCAGACAGGTCCGTCGTGCCCAGCAAACTGCATTCCACCAGGGAACGTTTGCAAGTTCCAGATTTTGGCCACCCCATTTTCCTCGCCTGCGGTAATGATGGACTTCCCGTCTGGAGTAAATGCCACATCCTGCACCCAGCCTGTATTGCCTCCGAAGATACGTGTTGTCTCCCCGGTCGAAATATCCCAAACCGGGCGGTGTTGTCGCGGCTGCCGGTAAGCAGAAGTTGACCATCCGGTGAGAACTGGATGGCAGACATAGTGTCTTGATGGCCGGAAAATTCATGCACAATTTGCCCTGTGGCAAGATCCCACAGCCTGGTTACGAAATCATCGCCTGTGGCAATATATTTCCCATCAGGTGAGAAGGCTACGGCCCCTACGAATAGTTTTTCAAAAACTATTACGCCCTAATAACTAATGGAGCGTAATAGCTACATGATAGATATAAATCCTTGGGAAAGAAGTGTACACAATCGACCATATTTTTCATGCCAAACTCGAAAAAATAGGCTAATCATGAGATCCAATATAAGGTTTTTGGAGGGCTATGTTAGAAAACATACGGCATATCATCAAGCGTTATAGATAAGCGTTGCAGAGAGTTTTACACAAGCAATTCCCCTTTTTTGGGGGAGTGCTTGTGTTGGTTTTTGTCCCAATTCTTGTGTAAGTAATGTGTACCAAATGTAGGGTGCATTCCCTTATAAATTGATCATGGAAGACGATCTGGGTAACTCCAAATCGATATCATCATTTCTAAGGAAAAGCACATGAAACTTACTCGTAGCCCAATACAGTCGTCCATTCCCTCGCTGACACTACAAAGCAGCGGTTTGGTGATCCTTTTCGCTTTTGTTCACACGATCAGCGATGCAATTACCAATATGCTCTCAGCACTCCTGCCAACCCTCCAGAGTCAGTTTAATTTATCTGAAACCATACTGGCGTTGCTGGTAGCAAGCTTGTCTTTAAGTGCGCTTGTAACCCAGCCGCTTTTTGGCGCACTCGCTGATCGAATGGGATATCGCCGCATTGCCGCCCTGGGCGTGATATTCAATGCAGTCCTCTTCAGCCTGATTGGTATCGTGCCCAATATCTACATCCTATTCGGATTGATCCTGATCGGAGGGCTGGGGTCATTGGCGCTGCATCCCGCAATGGCGAGCATGGCACGTTTGGCTGGTAGAAACAAACCTGATCTAGCCGTTGGGCTTTTTAGCGCTGGTGGAACATTAGGCATAGCCATTGGTCCCATTATTATCATAATTTTGTTGTCAAATTTGGGACTGTCATTTACGCCCTGGCTGATGATTCCTGGCATCGTTCTTGGGATTTTGATGTACATTCTGTCGCCGGCAGATACCCAACCTGCTTCAAATGTTTCAGAAAAAATATTTGATCTCCGCCTCTTAACCGGACCCGTGGGACTCTTATCCCTTACAGGCATTTTAAGTGGTGTGGCTTTTGTTACCTTTACAAGTGCAATGCCACTCTGGCTTGTTCGGGTTCATTCATTACCCAATAATTCAACCTTGATCGGCTGGACACTGTCCACGTTCTCTCTGGCTGCAGCTGCGGGAGGGATCGTGGGCGGAATGATCAGCAACCGGGTCGGCGTGAAGCGGGTTATCGTCACATCGACATTACTTGCCCTGCTGCCACTGTACGCAATCTTTTCTTTGACACCGGGTTCCCTCTCCTACTTTGTGGGGGTCGCTCTAGCGGGTGTATTGATCAACGCAGGAATGCCTTTATTGATCGTGAGCGCTCAGGACCTGTCTCCGAAAAATTCGGCAGCAGCCTCGGGCATGTTGATGGGCTTTTCAGCCGGAGCAGCAGGATTGGTCTATGTTGGTATCGGGCGATTACAGGAAGTGATCGGATTGGCGCCAGCAATGAGCATTGGTTACCTAGCACTTATTGCAGCGGCTGTACTTGCTTCTATTGCGATCAAATCACAAGAACCTTCCGCCCGGCAACAACCGGCTCCGGTTGAAGGGTGGTCCTGCCTCTGCTCCCCTTGCATGGATCAAAACATTGCAGCTCTCCCGCAACGGACCAGGGCTTCGTAAGTTTGAACATCAGGAAATGCCGTGAATTCAATCAATCCCCCAACCCGACCCCAATGGCGGTTGATTTATCAACTTTCCATCTTGGATGACACGCCTGTCGAAAAGGTGTTGACCGATAGCCTTGCCGTCGAATTGGAACCGATGGAAATGTCTGCCGAGTTCTTTCAAAAGGTCATCCAGTCCATAAAGAACTCTGTGGCAAATGCTTTGGATATTCTTAGGTCAGCCGGAACCGATTTCCAGTTGAAGTTGTTTGTCTATGTGCCTAAAAAAATAAAAGCCCGCAATCACAAAAGGAATTGGGGTTTCTTCAGAGTCGAAAAAACGGAGCCAGTCTCGATTTCGAAAAACCGTCCGGCGACACACTCCATCGAGTTCTATCTTTATCTGGATGGTTAACCGATCATTTCCGCTGCAAGCTCGTTGACATTTTTATTACGGGCTTGCAGTTTGATTTCCTCTATTCGTGGTTTGGAAAGTTCCTTATCAATCTCAATAATGAGTTTTTCAGTTCGTTCCTTCGCAGTTTGCGATTTGGAACTGCTGGCATTCACAACGGTCAAGATCTCCAGTGCTCTTTCCAGATGGGTATCCAGAATATGAACTTCTGCTTCCCCGATCATGGCATCCAACATAACCGGAGTAATCTTTGCATCCAATGCAACGCGCAACGCCTTCAGAAAATGCAGGTGGGCTTTTTCTCCTTCTTTCATTCCAAGCAGGGTATTGCCCATGTGGTTGAGTGTCTGTGCAAGATTGCCTTGTTCCCCGATCTCTGTCCACAGGTTGATGCTTTCCTGCAGTATTTTTTTCGCCTCGGAATAGTTAGCCTGAGCGGCATATAGAAAACCTAACCCATCCAAGGCGACTGCAATGCTGGCTCGGTCTTCCAACTGACGGCTGAGTTCCAGACCTTCCAGAAGATATTGTTGTGCCTGTTCATATCTCCCACGAAAATACGCTATATAACCAAGTTGGTTGAGGGAGGCGGCAATGGACCATGTGTTTCCCAAATCCCTGCTGATGGTCAGACTCTGCTCCAACGCTTGTCGGGATCTTTCATAATCACCTTGATATTGAGCAGAGACTCCGATCTGGCGCAGACAAAAGGCTGAGCCCCATGCATCACCCAGTTTTTTCTTTAATGCCAAACCTTCCTGCAAATACAGATCGCCTTGAGAAAAATCTCCCATGACTGCTGTGACCGTTCCTAAAAAGATCTGTGTATTGGATAAAGCCATTTGCACATCAGGAGCGTTCTGATCCTGGATCGTATTCAACACATCCAGACTGGCTTGCAGCGACTCTTTTGCTTGTGGATGGCGTCCCTGCCTGTATTGGAAATATCCCTTGTAACTCAGCGCCTGCCCCATTGCCAGTGGATGCGCTTTTTCGTCCGAGGGGATTAGGTTTCCCGTTTGCTTTTGCAGGTGTTCCACTGCCTCCCCATACAGTGGAACGCCCTCACGGCAGTTGCTGCGCGACTCGAACAACCAGAAGAGGGTATCGGATGCCTTGCTGAGTTCTTCATATTGTTGATGGTTGGATGCCCAATGCCATACCTGACGCAGGTTGGCCATATCGGCGATCAACTCCACCACCACAAATGGGCGTTGTTTGCCCTTCAAGGCGGGACCCCGTTCAAAAAGCCAGTTCGAATAATGACTTGCGTAACTTTTATGAAGAGTATCGAATTCTTCCTCGTCCAATTGCAAACGATCCCAGGCAAACTGTCGGATCAATTCATGCATGTCATATCGACTGGATTCAGCCCGCCTCAGCAGGGATTTTGAAACCAGCGATGAAATCGCTGAGAGATTTGCACCGGCAACCTGTTCTCCCGCCTGCCGTGTAAAACCGCCGCGGAAAATGGACAATCGCGACAAAATCATTTGCTCGTCGGGAGAGAGTAGATCCCAGGAATGTTCGATGGTTGCCCGGATGGAACGATGACGTTCTGGCAGGTCCCGGACGGAGACCGCCAGAAAATCCATCGAACGCTGGATCTCCTGCTCGATCTCCTGACAGGATAATGTTCGCACCCAGGCGGCGGCGAGCTCGATCCCCAGCGGCAAACCTTCTACCAACTTACAGATATGTGCAATGGCAAGCAAGTCTTTCTGATCCGGCTTGAAACTTGAATCGGCTTGTGTGGCGCGCTGCAAGAACAATCGCACGGCACTGCTTTGTTCCAGATCAGGCGTGTGATCGTCCGCAGAAACAGGCAGACCCTGCACTTCAAAGCCCCATTCCGTCTGCAGGTTGAGCGGTTGGCGGGAAGTAACGAGGATTTTGACCTGATGGGTTCCGCGCAAAATATCGCTGATGAGTCCGGTACATCCAGCGTCATTCGCCAGGTGTTCGAAGTTATCCAGGATCAGTAGCTGTTGTTTTTCGTGCAGATAGGAAATTAATTGATTTGCGCGATCCGAGGCACTGTACAGAACAATGCCTAACGTATCCGCGATGGTTGTAACCGCCTCTTCCCGCCCTCTGACTGGGGCGAGGTTAAAGAAGGCGCTTCCTCCGCTGGATGTTTCATTCTCTAACTGGGCAGTATGCAAAGCCAGATGGGTTTTTCCAATACCGCCTGGACCTGTCAATGTTAGTAAACGACACTGCGGGTCACGAAGCAGGCGTGCGATCTCCTCCAACTCGATCTCACGCCCAATCAGTGGGGTGGCGTTCGGCAGATGATGGTGATGTACTGGTTGGTTTTGTTGTGAGGAGGGAACTTGGGGAACAGGCAGGTCGGGCAGGGTCTCGACCGATTTTTCCTGCCGGGCAACCTTTAAAAAATGTTCCTGTTGTTCGGCAGGAATCTCCAAATGTGTGGCGAGCAGCGCCGCGATTTGGCGAGACGGACGGCGTTCATCCGACTCGATCTTGTTGATCGCCGACAGCGAACATCCCAAGCGGCGGGCAAGTTCCTGTTGTGTCAGATCCAGGGACTTGCGTCTTCGTTTGACCCAGTTTCCAAAAGATATATCCATACAATAAAAAGACCTCGGATTTAGACGTTGGACCCATCAAATTGTCGCACAAATCATTGTACTTCTTTTTGTGCACTAATTTGTGCTGGTTTTCGTACCCGACAAGGCTTGTTTTTCTGTATAACTTGAGCATGGAATTATCTCTGAACGTCATCCATTTACAGTTGAAAGAGAAGAGGTAAATAAAATGAGCACAACTATGCATCACCACTCGAATCACAATGAAGAACCGATGGAGGATTACTCCCAGCACAACATGGACCACTCCATGCACGAAGGGATGGATCACTCCGAACATGCGGGACATAGCATGCCCGCCACCACAATGGATCACTCTGACCATACAGGTCACTCCATGTCTGGGGCAATGGATCACTCCGCACACGCCGGTCATGGCGCAGACCACAGCGGGCACGAGCAGATGTTCCGCATCCGCTTCTGGTGGAGTTTGCTGTTGAGCATCCCCGTGCTCCTTTACAGCGAGATGATCCAGATGTGGCTTGGTTTTATGCCACCCATGTTTCCATTTGCCCAATGGATTCCATTCATTTTGTCTTTGGCCATATTCGCCTATGGTGGGATTCCCTTCCTGCAAATGACAGTTCCTGAATTGAAGGAACGCAAGCCCGGCATGATGACGCTGATCTCGCTGGCGATCTCGGTCGCATTCATTTACAGCGTCGCCGCCGAGTTCGTTGACCTGGGCGAAGGCTTCTTCTGGGAACTCGTGACTCTCATCGACATCATGCTGCTCGGTCACTGGCTCGAAATGCGCTCGGTCCGTCAGGCTTCAGGTGCACTGAACGAACTTGCCAAACTCATGCCCGATACTGCAGAACGCGCTATCAAAGGCAGCACTACCGAAACCGTCTCAGTCTCCGACCTTCAACACGGTGACCTGATTCTCATCCGCCCCGGGACAAGTGTGTCCGCAGATGGAGAGGTAGTAGGTGGTTTCTCCGATGTCAGTGAAGCCATGATCACAGGTGAGTCGAAACCCGTTCACAAGCACAAGGGCGAAAAGGTCATCGCGGGTACGATCAATGGCGACGGTAGCCTGCGCGTGATGGTCACTGCCATAGGAAATGAAACCGCTTTGGCTGGCATCATGCGCCTGGTCGAACAGGCGCAACAATCCAAATCCAAGACGCAGGTGCTTGCCGATAAAGCCGCCGGTTGGCTGTTCTACATCGCGCTTGCTTCTGCCATCCTCACTGCCATCGCCTGGACCATCGCCGACACATTCAACATCGAAGTGCTCAACCGTGTTGTGACCGTGCTGGTCATCGCCTGCCCGCACGCGCTCGGTCTGGCTGTCCCGCTTGTCGTCGCCATCACCACGGCAATGGGCGCAAAGAATGGCATCTTGGTTCGCAATCGTCTGGCACTTGAAGCCGCACGTGAGATCGATGTTGTCATCTTTGATAAAACCGGCACGCTTACACAGGGTCAATTCGGTGTGGTGGATACAGTTACAGCGGATGGCTGGGACTCTGCACAGGCATTGGCACTGGCTGCCTCATTGGAAGCTGACTCCGAGCACTTGATCGCCCAATCCATTCGCCGCTTTGCCCGTGATCGAAAAATGACTTTGCCTGCGATCAGTAATTTCTCCGCCCTGCAAGGTCGTGGCGTACAGGCTGAATTTGAGAACGAAACCTATTATGTTGGCGGACCGCGCCTGCTGGAAATGCTGGGGCTCGTCCCGAAGGCGGCATTCAAAACCTTTACGGACAACGCGAATACCGACGCCCAGTCTGTGGTGTATCTAACGACCAAAGACAGGATCATTGCGGGAATTTCGATCGCGGATGTCATCCGTCTCGAAAGCAAAAAAGCGGTCGATGAATTAAAGGCAATGGGCATTGAAGTTGCGATGCTGACCGGCGATAGTTATTCCGTTGCATCCGCGGTTGCAAACCAGTTGGGCATCAATCGTGTGTTTGCGGAAGTGCTGCCCGAACACAAGGATCAAAAAGTGATGGAACTGCAGAAACTTGGCAAACGCGTGGCAATGGTCGGCGATGGTGTGAACGATGCACCCGCCCTGACCCGTGCGGATGTTGGCATTGCCATCGGCGGTGGTACGGATGTCGCGATTGAGTCAGCGGGCTTGATTTTGGTCAACAGCAATCCACTGGATGTGGTCAAGATCTTCAAACTCAGCCGCGCCAGTTATCGCAAGATGATCCAAAACCTATGGTGGGCGGCTGGCTATAACATTATTGCCATTCCACTGGCGGCAGGTGTGCTTGCGAATTGGGGAGTCAACCTGTCCCCGGCTGTGGGCGCGGTTTTGATGTCTATCAGCACGATCGTGGTCGCAATCAATGCGCAGTTGTTGAGAAGGGTAACTCTTTAGAAGAAACAAGGAGGCTGACTTCCCAAACAGGCAGCGATGCCGGGTGTCAATTCCTGACACTTATCTTAGAGGTTCAAAAAAGGAGACAAACGTATGAACATCGATAGAAAGACCACCATCAGTGAAGGAGGCGAACTTGCGAACACCAACCGCCAGACCGCGATCAAGGAGAGCAAAATGAAGATTACAGCCGCGAATCTCACCCGTCGGGCCGGTTTAGCAGCTATGGGGAATGAGGGGATTGCCGTGTTTCCGATCCGCCTCGCAGCGGTTGCGGGCCTGGCCGCAGCCGTGGTCTTGTTCGTCAACGCGGCAAAGCGTGCCGGATTGATTCCGATCAGCTCGGCGACGCAGCTCGTGGCGCCACTGGCGCAGGCGCTCGCGATCATCCTGGTCGTCGGCCTCGCTGCGGTTGCGATGCGTCAATCATCAAGGTATTCCTCGGTTGCTCTCGCGCTGAACATCCTTGGGCTTGCAGCCGTAACTGGGGCGGAGTGGGTGATCAATCTAGTGTTTGTCGGACTCGAACCCGTGCAGATCGCTGCGTTGCGTGCCGGGCCGCTGGGAACCGCATTTTTGGCAGCCTCGATCACCTTCCTACTCGGATCAATCCTGTATTGCATTGCGCTGCTGAGGGACGGCAAGGCACCGCGCATCCCAGTAATCGCCTACGCCATTGCAACCGTTCCCATCGGACTGCGTATCTTCGTTCCGGAGCTAGTGCTCGACTTGGCCCTGGGGCTACTTGGCGCCTCGGTGACTTGGCTCGCCCTCTGGATGCTCGGAAGCCATCCTGCTCCTGATCTTCACACGGATGTCTAAACAGAGTAGCCGCACTGGTGGGCAAAGGATAAATATGGAATATGGATGGCAGAACTTATATTCAATCATTTCTGCCATCCTGACCGATCATTTCCAAAAGGAGATAGAAAAATGAACATCACTAAAGAAGTAAAACTTGCGAGCACCAATCAACAAACCGCGATCAAGGAAAGCAAAATGAAAATAACAGGATCGAAAATGATCCGCGTGGCAGGTTTAGCAGCCATGGGCGCAGGGATCCTTTACATAACGATTCAGGCGATCCATCCACTTGACGTTCTTTCGTCAGTCACCACTGCCCAGTGGGCAATCACCCACTACTTGAGCATCGTTATGGACCTTCTCGCTATGCTCGGTCTAGCCGGGATCTTCGCCCGCCAAGTGGAAAAGTCCGGTTGGCTGGGTCTGGCGAGCTATCTTCTGTTTAGCGGCTTCTGGGCATTCGCAGTGGCCCTCCATTTCATCGAAGCCTTTATCTCGCCAGTGGCGGCGACCGAGGCACCGAAGTTTGTGGAGGGACTTTTGGGAATGGTCGCTGGGCACGCCAGTGAGATTAACCTCGGCGCACTCCCAACCGTATATGATCTACTAATAGGGCTTGTTGGGTATGTGATCGGCGGACTTTTGTTTGGCATCGCTACATTCCGCGCCCGTGTCCTGCCGCGCTGGGCCGGCGGACTGCTTGCCTTGGGGACCTTATTGCCCGTCCTTCTGTCTTCAGTGGTCAACCATCCGTTCGATCGGTTATTCGCAGTGCCGGTGGGGTTAGCCCTGGCTTGGCTGGGATATGCGCTCTGGTCTGAACGGCGCGAGCCAGTTTCAGAACCCGTGCTGGGCAAGGTAAGCCCAGAGCTCAGCCAAACAGGAGCCGATTAAGTTCGCTTGAATCTGCATGGAGTGAGACAAGCAACCATATGGTTGTTTGTCTCACTCGTGGGTGGAAGTTTCATAATGGGCTCAAGTCCAACCTAATCAACATCCATCCATCGGGTTCGAAAAAGGAGATAACCATATGAACATCAGTAAAGAAGTTAAACTCGTGAACACTAATCGGCAGGCTGTCATACCTTTGGACTCGTCGAGAAAAACCGCGTTAGCCGGGGGCATACTCTACCTGCTCACCTTTGTCTCGATCCCGATCGGCTTTCTCTACAGTGCTGTGCTGAACGACCCCAACTACATCGTCGGCTCCGGGACGGACACTGCTGTCATCATCGGCGGCATCCTGGAGATCATCGTGGCGCTCGCCGGCATCGGCACCGCCGTCGCGCTGTATCCGGTGCTTAAGAGGCAGAACGAAGGGGTCGCGTTGGGCTTCATCGGGACTCGGGTTCTGGAAGCCAGCACGATCTTCGCAGATGTTGTCTGCTTGCTGGCAATCGTGACCTTGCGGCGAACTGGAGTCGGAGCAGAAGCATTGCTCACCGGCAAGATGCTGGTTGTCTTATATGGCTTGTTCCGCCTCGGACAAAACCTCATGCCGGCTGTAAACGATCTGTTACTCGGCTCCCTGCTCTATCAGTCGCGCCTAGTACCGCGTGTTCTTCCCATACTCGGACTCATCGGAGCGCCCCTGCTCATCGCTAACACCATCGTGTTTATGTTCGGCATCACCAGCGGACCGATCTATCTACTGACGGGGATCGGTGTTCTCCCGATCGCGCTATTTGAGTTTTCGCTGGGCGTCTGGCTCACCGTCAAGGGATTCAACTCATCTGCAATCGCTACCCTGTTTGCAAAAGTAACAGAGCCAGCATAGATATGGAATAGAGACGGCAGGGAAGCCTGAATGCCCTCTCTGCCATCCACTCCCCTCGTACTTAAGAAAGGAAGATCCTAAAATGAAAGCAATTGTAGCAAGCAACTATGGTGGTCCTGAAGTTCTTCAACTCAAAGAGATCAAAAAACCGACGCCCAAAGACAATGAGATCTTGATCAAAGTGCATGCGACCACCGTCACCGCCGCGGATTTTCGAATGCGAAGTTTTACCGTCCCTGCCCCATTATGGATCCCCGCGCGAATCGCGTTGGGCATCACAAAACCCAGACAACCGATCTTTGGCTCTGAACTTTCCGGTGAAGTGGAAGCGGTTGGAAAAAACGTAACCCGTTTCAAGGTTGGCGACCGAGTCTTCGCATCCACC
>DATKED010000159.1:0-4220 GCA_035512375.1 Anaerolineales bacterium | reverse complement strand
CTTTGTAATGCTGAGCCTGCTGGGGGCCTCCACCGTGATGCAATTGGCGCGCCTGCGTGCCGCCTGGCACGAATCCATGCTGGCAATGAACCAGATCAAGGATTTCGCGATGAGCCAGAGCCCTGAATTGGTTAATGCTTTCCGCTGGAAGACGAATACTCTACCCCCCAGGTTCAAGATGCGCAGTGTATCGTATTATCAAGCCATCCAGGTCTCAATGATCAGTGGACTCATGTTTGCCGCGGCGGTATTTTTTATGCAACAGGCATTCTTTTACGTGAGCCCGCTTACATGGGCGGTCTCGGGGGGTTCCGGCTTGCTTGCCGTCTACGGTCAACTGGTGTTGTACCGCAGAATCCTCAATTGACAAACCAAACTAACTTATCCATGCCCAGAGACTACACCGATCAAGCCCCCATCGCCTATCAACGCCGTCCGCACCTCACCCGTGACGATGACTGGATCCGGGGATTCTTGAAGGTCTCCCAAATCGGACATATCGCCACCTCCATCGACGGACAGCCGTTCATCAACCCAACCACGTTCTGGTACGACGAGGAGAACCACCAGATTGTCTTTCACTCCAATGTTGCGGGGCGGGTCCGGTCTAACATCGAAATCAACCCAAAGGTCAGCCTCGAGGCGAGCGAATTTGGAAAATTCCTGCCGTCGAACGTCGCCCTCGAATTCTCGCTTCAATTCCGCAGTGTGGTCGTCTTCGGCGCCGCCCGCCTGGTCACCGATTCAGCCGAAGCGCGGCGTTTGCTGTATGGACTCATCGGTAAATATTTCCCAAAGATGACTGCCGGAAAAGAATACCGCGAGATCACCGACAAGGAACTACGAGCCACGTCCATTTACGCCATCCAGATCGAATCGTGGAGCGGAAAAGAAAATTGGGACGAACGCGCCGACCAAAGCGACGAATGGGCACCGTTGGATGAGAAGTGGTTTGAGTAATAGCGTCAGCAGTACAACTGCTGACGCAACAAGCGTTCGTGCGGCAGTTATACTGCCGCACGTAGGAGAGGCATGTCCAGGCCGTATCGGGTTTTTACAAACAAGCATTATGCATATTTCATAACGTGGACACTGGTGGATTGGCTGCATTTATTCGACAAAGACCCATATCGCCAAATTGTTTTAGACTCCCTGAATTATTTACGCACAGAAAAGAAAACTCAACTAAATGCTTTTGTGATCATGTCATCGCATGTTCATGCAATTCTTTGGCCCGAAATCGACGTCAATCTCTCCCATGTGGCGAGGGACTTCAAACGCTTTACCTCCCGCAAAATCTCGAGGGAGGCGGAGAAGCAATACTCGACGGAAATTCTGAAGGTTTTTGAAAAAGCTCGAAATGAAAACCGCGCACAGGATGTTTCAAAATATCAAGTTTGGCAGGAAGGATCGCATCCCGAAGCGATTTATACAGAAAAATTTGCTCGCCAGAAGTTGGATTACATCCACATGAATCCGGTGAGAGCAGGATTAGTTGAAACAGCAGATCAATAGCTTTACTCCAGTGCACGTGCATACATTCTTGGCGAAGAAACCTATCCGCCGACGGATATATTGGTTACAGGATAGATTGCTTGCGGGAGTTTTCATTCCTTGTCTGTTCTTTGGGCAGTTGCACTGCCCAAAGAGTCAGCACGATGCTTGATTAATCAATCCCAGACCACACGGCAGTACAACTGCCGTGTGAACAAAGTCACTACTTAATTCACAGGAGACCGCATGGATCAAAAAGCCGGCGCGCAGATCAGCAAAAAAGCCTTCATCCAATCCATCGTTATTCTTTTCGTGCTGATGATGGTCGCAGGGATTCTCACCCTCATCGTCCCAGCCGGACAATATGACCACTTTGAAGTGGATGGGCGCGAAACCATTGACCCAAACTCGTTCCAATTTGTCGACAAGCCCAATTACCCCATCTGGCGCTGGTTCATAGCCCCCATCGAAGTGTTGGGTAGTGAAAGCGGACTGACTGTCATCGTCATCATTGTGGTGCTGTTCTTCGCAGGCGGCGCGTTTGCTGTGCTCGACAAGACCGGTACCATCCGCGCCTTCATCGGCAGCATCGTGCGCCGATTCCGCGACCGCAAATACACATTGCTCTACATGGTCTGCCTCGCGTTCATGTTCCTCGGTGCGACGCTTGGCACGTTTGAAGAGGTTGTGTTGCTTGTGCCGGTGATGATTGCGCTCTCCTATTCCCTCGGCTGGGACGCGCTCGTCGGCTTGGGCATGTCCATCCTCGCAACAAACATGGGCTTCTCCTCTGCAATCTCAAATCCATATACCCTTGGCGTATCGCAGCAACTCGCAGGCTTGCCGCTCTTCTCGGGCGCGTGGCTTCGCATCATCATCTTCATCGTCATTTACTTCATCTTCATGGCGTTCCTCACTGCCTATGCCCGAAAAATCGACCGCGACCCGAAAGCCTCCCTCGTTCACGGTGAAGATCTCGCCGAGCGCGAAAAATACAAGAGAATGAACGACCCTTCGTTCACCGAAATTGACCCGAAGCAGAATCGCGCCATCAATTTCTTCGGCATCTTCCTCCTCATGATCCTCGCGGTCATGCTCGCAGGTCCGTTCGTGCCAGCCATCTCCGATTACGCCTTGCCCATCGTCGGCATTCTCTTCCTCGTCGGCGGGTTGGGAGCAGGATTCCTCTCAGGCGCAGGATCGAAGACCGTTTGGCAGGGCTTGCGCGAAGGGCTGATCGGCCTCGCGCCATCCGTCCCCTTGATTCTCATGGCGGCGAGCATCCGCTACATCATTGATAGCGGCGGCATCACCGACACGATCCTGCACGCCGCGGCGGAACCATTCCAAAATCTTGGCGCGTTCCCTGCCGCGCTGGTTGTCTATATTCTCGCACTCGGCATTGAATTCTTCATCGCCTCAGGTTCCGCCAAGGCCTTCCTCATGATCCCGATCGTCATGCCGCTCGCCGACCTCATCGGTGTCACCCGCCAGACCGCGGTGCTCGCTTATATCTTCGGCGATGGCTTCTCCAACCTCGCCTACCCCACCAACCCCGTGCTCCTTATCTGCCTCGGTCTCACCGTCGTCAGCTATCCCAAGTGGATTCGCTGGACGGCAAAACTCTGGCTCTGGGTCATCCTCGCCACTGTCGTGTTTTTGGGAATCGCTGTGGCGATTAATTTTGGACCCTTTTAATGGATGCATACTTCCCTGCTACGTATGAGGACTCCCGCGCACGTTTCCTCCAAAGCCTCAGCCTGATCCAACAAAAATGGCATGCCACTCAACTGGAGGCACATCCCCTCAAAGACCACCCCGACCTGACCATTGACTGGCTTTGGGCGCACGCGCGTAAAAAAGAGACCCTCGTCATCATCTCCACTGCCGAACATGGCATCGAAGGCTATGTTGGCGCAGCGATGTTGAAAATCTTCATCGAAGAGTTCGCCCCGCGTTTGAATCCCGAAACTACAGGCTTGCTTCTCATCCACGGGCTGAATCCCTGGGGCATGAAACATCACCGCAAGGTCAACGAACACAATGTGGATCTGAACCGGAATTTTGTCTTCGACGGCAATTTCGACCCCGCCATCAACCTTGAATATCATCAAGTTGCGTATCTCATCAATCCCCAACGCCGCATCGGATCCTTCGGTGGTGAGAACCTCCGGTATCTGGCTGGCGCGCTTAATCTCATTCGCACCATGGGCATGAAGACCGCCACCAAAGTCGCAACACTGGGGCAATACCACACTCCCAACGGATTTTTCTACGGCGGCTCAGTTCACCAGGAAGGCACAACGATTGCCATGACGTTGTACCGACGCGCGCTGGAGGAATACCAATCCGTCGTCCAGATAGATATGCACACCGGCTACGGTCCGCGATACCAGATGAGCATTATCATGTCTCCGCATGACCCAATGACATCTGAAGAGACCTCCCAAAAATTCAACTATCCGCTCGTATTGAAAATTAACGCTGAAGAATTTTACGATATCAGCGGTGACATGGCGGCTTACTATTACAAACTGCGCAACCGCGACTTTCCAACCATACGCCTGTTCGCTTGCGGATTTGAATTCGGCACCTTCGGCGATTCGATTCCCGCGCGAATCCGCAGCTTGAGGGCAATGGTCTTCGAGAACCAACTCCACTGGCACGGCGCTGGAAATGAAAAAGCGGCGGGTCAAGTCCGCAGGGAATTCGATGATTTCTATTTC
>DATKED010000158.1:0-7538 GCA_035512375.1 Anaerolineales bacterium | reverse complement strand
GAACGACACAAGAAAATAGATCAGGGTGTTATTCTGGTTCGATTTTCCAGTCTTGCTGTTGTATTCCGTGCCGCAGTTCTGGCACTTTACGTGTGTGAACATTCTGGGATCGAGCGCGCCGCCCCACCACGTAAAACTGACATTCTTTGCGTTGCTTTGCCCGCAATTTGGACAAGGTGTGTATTGGTTGTGTTTTGCATGTTCTCTCCTCAAATGGTAGGGCAAGATGTCATCTTGCTCTACAAATTTTGCTTCAAGCGCGCCATGGCATACACATCTACAAATTCGCCTTCGCGAAAGGCAAAGCGCGGGTGCGTACCTTCGATGGCAAACCCGAATTTTTTATACAGGTGGATAGCGGATTCGTTATCGGTATAGACTTCCAACTCGATGCGGGAGAGGTTAAGCCATTGATCGGCAAGGTCGATCATGGCTTGCATCAACGCTGACCCGGCGCCTTTGCCTTGCCAGTCGTCGCGGACCGCCATGCCGATCTGCCCCACATGCCTGCGCCGCGGGTGATGCGGAAATGTGTGCAAGCCCAACTGTCCGATCACTTCATTCCCCGCGCATACAAGCAAATTGAAGGTTCCATCGGGCGGTTCAGCGATACGTTTACGCCAATTTTCGACGGAGGGGTACGGGAGCTGGAGCGTGCCGCGGATCACGCCGGGCATGGAATAGATCCGATGCATGGCTTCCACATCGGATGGCTCAGCGCGGCGGATGGTGAATTGGGTGGTGGACATCATACCTCCAGGAATGGTAGGGGCACAGCGAGTCGACTCAACATCTGATCACGGTCTGGTTACGCTGTGCCCCTACGGATTTATTTCAACTGCGCTTTGATTTTCTCGGCGGTATCCTTATATCCAGCCAGTTTATCGCGTTCCTTTTGAACGAGCGCGGCGGGGGCTTTGCTGGCGAAATCGCTCGCGAGCAATTTCTCCAGCCGTTCGATATGCGACTCTGCTTCCTTGAGTTCCTTTTCAAGGCGGGATTTTTCCCCGGCAAGATCGACCATACCCGCCAGCGGAAGATAAATTTCCACCGAGCCGACAACGAGGGCAGCGGAGTCTTTGGGTTTATCTTTCAGCAATGCGGCAATCGAAAGTTCTGCTTCATTCAAGCCTGCGAGCGATGCAATGACTGTGGATTGTTCCTTCAGCACTTCGGTTTTGTCTCCCGCAGCGATGGATGCGGCGATCTTTTTGGACGGCGCCACATTCTTCTCGGCGCGCAGGTTGCGGATCGCGCGCACGATCTCCTGAATCAACTCGAAGTCAGCTATCGTCTCGGGCTCCCAATCCTTGAGCGGACGAGGCTCGGGCCACTTCGCCACGATCAACGCGTGGGACCAGTCGTTCGAGAGACTGGAGATGGAAGACTCGCGTAATGCGTTTCGCAGATGCCCCCAGATCTCCTCGGTGACGAAAGGAATAAACGGGTGCAGCATGCGCAGGCTCATATCCAGGGCACGAGCCAGTGTTTTGACGGTTGCCGTGCGTGTTGCGTCGTTCTTCAGCTGTTCCTTGGCGATCTCCACGTACCAATCGGCAAAGTCGCTCCACACAAACTCATAGAG
Source organism: Anaerolineales bacterium (assembly GCA_035512375.1). GTDB lineage: Bacteria > Chloroflexota > Anaerolineae > Anaerolineales > Villigracilaceae > Defluviilinea. The sequence continues at coordinate 5,953 of DATKED010000158.1, read as the reverse complement.
CTGCTGTCCCGCCTGCCCATATTGGAAGTTCTGGAAATTCCGCTCCACGTCGCGCACGAGTTGCTGTAACTTTGCCCAGATCCACGAATCAGCCAGCGTGTAATTTCCCTCACCCCCGGCCCCTCTCCCAATTTGGGAGAGGGGTGCCGAAGGCGGGGTGAGGGTGTCAATCGCTGAAATTACAAACCGCCCGATGTTCCACAACTTGTTCACGAAGTTGCGGTTGGCTTCCACCTTCTTCGGACCGATGTTTGTGTCGTTACCGGGTGTGGATCCCACGAGGATGTTGAAGCGCAGCGCATCCGTGCCGAACTCGTCCATCAAAGTGAGCGGATCGATCACGTTGCCTTTCGTCTTGGAAATTTTCTGGCCATCCTCATCGCGCACGAGACCGTGCAGATACACGGTATGGAAGGGAACTTTGCCGGTGTATTCCAGCCCGCTCATGATCATGCGCGCCACCCAGAAGAACAGGATGTCGTAACCCGTCTCCATGTAGGAGGTGGGATAGAAATATTTCAAGTCGGGCGTCTCATCGGGCCAGCCCAACGTGGAGAATGGCCACAAACCGGAGGAGAACCACGTGTCCAGCACATCCTCATCCTGATGAATGTCTTTGGAATGACAGGTCGTGCATTCGGTCGGGTCTTCGCGCGTTACGGTCATGTGCCCATCGGGGCAATACCAGACCGGGATGCGGTGCCCCCACCACAACTGGCGGCTGATGCACCAGTCCTTGATGTTCTCCATCCAGTTGAAGTAAACCTTTTCGAAACGTTCAGGGACGATCTTGATCCGCCCGTCGCGCACGGCTTCGATGGCGGCTTTGGCGAGCGGCTCGATCGTCACGAACCACTGCTCCGAGATCATCGGCTCGACGATCTCGCCGCCGCGCTGGGATCGCGGGATGGTGGTGGTGTACGGCTCCTCCTTGATGACGAGTCCCGCGGACTTCATGTCTGCCCACAGATTCTTGCGCGCTTCGAATCGATCCTGACCTTTGTACCTGCCTCCGTTTTCGTTGACTTTCGCCTCCGCATCGAGCATGGAGATGATCGGAAGCCCGTGTTTGTGCGCGATGGCGTAATCGTTTGGGTCGTGACCGGGCGTGATCTTCAACGCGCCGGTGCCGAACTCCATGCTTACGTATTCATCCGCGATCACGGGGATCTCACGGTTCAAGATCGGCACAACGGCAGTCCTGCCGATGAATTTTTTATAGCGTCCATCATCGGGATGCACTGCCACAGCCGTATCGCCGAGGATCGTCTCAGGGCGGATCGTCGCCACGGGGATGTTTTCGCCTGAATCTTTGATCATGTATTTGAAGTAATACAGTCTTACTTCCTCTTCTTCATACTCCACCTCGAGGTCAGAGACGGCAGTCTTAAGCCCCGGCGACCAGTTGATCAGGCGCGGTCCGCGGTAGATCAGCCCTTTCTCATAAAGGTGGACAAACGCCTCTCGTACTGCGCGACTCAGCCCCGGGTCGAGGGTGAAGCGTTCACGGCTCCAGTCACACGAGGCGCCGAGGCGCCGGATCTGCGTCGTGATGATGCTTCCGTATTTCTTCTTCCACTCCCAGGTGCGTTTGAGGAATTCCTCGCGCCCGAGTTCCTCGCGCGTCACCTCCTCGGTCTTCAATAAATTTTGTTCCACCATCAACTGTGTGGCAATGCCGGCGTGATCGGAGCCGGGGATCCAAAGCGTGGAATAACCCTTCATGCGGTGGTAGCGGACCATCAGGTCTTCGACGCTCACGAACATGGCGTGGCCGATGTGCAGTTCGCCGGTCACGTTCGGCGGCGGGATGGCGATGATAAACGGCTCGACCTTCGGATCGAAATCCGGCTTGTTCGGGTCGTTGTGCGGCTGAAAGAACCCGCCGGTCTCCCACATCTCGTAAATGCGCGGCTCGGTGGATTTGAAATCGTATGCTTTCGGCAGTTCCTTTTTGGTCATTCTTGCTCCTTGATCGTCTTGCTGTAACCTACCCAGCGAAGGTCTTCCATGTTTTCCCGGGTTCCCAGGCATTCATATAACTCACCGGTATGTTGCTGGACGTGCCTGATGTTGATGAACTGCAATTCCAATTTGTTGACCGGATACCAGTGGAAGCCTGAGTCAGCCTCCAGGTCTGTGACCGGAATTCGCTCCATCACCTGTTTCTCGGCAAATGCCAGATACTCAAGCACTTCAGCTTTTGTGAAGGGGATATCTCCATCGGGGTCGTGGTGCTTTTCCCATTCGACAAAATCCTTCTCGGCATCCTGCAAATAAAAGTGGACGAAGAACACCACGTGATATGCCTTGCTCCAGAATTTGAATTTCTGATTCTGGTCATACCACAAGGACTGTGGGCAATTCTCAACAACCTGCTTGAGCATGGCAAGCGCCGCAAGATACTGTGATTGAATCACTTGTTTTGTGTTCATTCTTGTTTCTCCATTCTGCTTCGACAGGCCCCAGCCCCGTCGAGAGCTTGTATTAAACAAAAACACGCCTCGTCCAAAATGAGGACGACAGGCGTGTCGCGGTACCACCTCAATTCGTTGATTACTCAACGCTCTCTGCGGCTGACAATCATCAGCCCATGCTGTAACGGGCTATCCCGTGCCGGTCTACTCTGGGTAAGTCACGTTTTAAACGTGACCTACAAATTTCTTCAGCAAAATTATCAGACGACTTCGGCGCTGCTTCCCTGTGGAGACTTCCACCGTTCGTCTCCTTCTCTATCAGGTTGTCAAGCGCCTACTACTTCTGAATAGCTGGGATTATACGCTCGTAAAATTATTGCGTCAAGCACATTACAGGTCGACCTGAAAAACGACAAACCAGCCGTTCAAGGGGTGTTTTAACGAGAAAAATTTGAACTTCTTCGTGACATCTTCGCCAAATGCCGTGTCCATTCTCAGAAGAATATCTTCTCGTTCTGTTTCACTGTGATAAGGTGTGACGAAATTTAACGAATTATCTGCGATTTCAGGGTAATGTTTGGGGTTCAGAATATTTCCCTCCGGTTTGACCTCTGTCATAATCCTGAATCTCAATTTAACAGAGGCTTTATCCACATTTCGGACACGACTAAAATCTCCCTGCTCAGAAAAGACCAAGGCTAATATGTTTTTGTCTTCCTTTGTAATCTTTGTATCTGCAAGTTTCTCGTCCAAAACCTGACCAAACGATTGGCTGATCAATTCGCTCTCACTTATAGTCTCAAAAAAACTTCCGTGAACGAGGCAAATTTTCTGGGCCACTCCTCTTCGCCCGCGGACTAAATAATATACATCTCGTACTTCCAAAGAAAACACATCGTCACCAGCCATTTTCATTTGGAGGAAAGTTGTGCCGTATTCTGATGAAATTATTTTATGGATATTCTTCCTTCCAGTGGGAATTGTCGAATTAAAAGATGAGACAGCATAGGATTTACTGTCTTTCAATTCGATCAACTCTCCCCCTGTAAACACTGAGCGATCTTTATTTAGGCGAATGGCTAAATCTGGAAACACACCATTATTTTTGCATGAGAGCAACCGTTTGCTGAATTTGAATTTCGCCAAATCCGGGACTCTTGAAAACGAGTCTTTGTTTTGGACGAGATGTTTCCAGAAATGGACTATGGAATACATGTTTATCCAAAAAGCGATGGTTGTTTTGTCTTTGACTTGGCAGGTACTTTGAGCGTAGATGTGGCGCCCCAAATTTCCTGTAAGTTCTCCGTGTAAATATAGTCCTGAAAATATTTTTCGGTGGTATCTGCGTCACGCAATTCCTCCAATCGTTTTTGAATCATCTTCACATTTTTCGGGTCAATCTCAATCCCAATGCTGTCTCTGCCAAGTTGATGCGCTGTGATAAAGGTTGTACCTGTACCTGCAAAGGGATCGAGAACAGTATCACCAACCTTAGATGATGACAATATGATTCTAAGCAACAAGGCGATAGGCGATTGCTGTTTATGAAACCGTTCACCATTTTTCTCTCTAATCGCTTCATCGCCCGCAAAATAACCAGACGTTAATTCCCGAATATCGTCCCAAACATCCGTCACATAGACACCATTTTCTCGCTCGAATTTGTAATTGGCGGGCAACGGCGGAGAAATTCTTAGACGGTTAAAGACGCGCGCTTTATCGCCTTTGGTTGCATACGCAATGATTTGATAATGCTTTCCATACTTGCTAGCAACCGGTACAGCAGAGGTCTTCTTCTTCCAGATAATCAGGTTCTGAAAGCTCCACCCAGACTTTCTCAAGCACCTTAGAACTTCTTCGGTGTTTTTCTCACGCTGCATGAAATAGATGGCGCCGCCATTGGATGTAATATCGTATATTTTTTGACAGACTCTCGTCATCATGCCCCAGTATTCCTCAGATGACAAATTATCGTCGTGGAGAGCATAATCTTTGTTTTGGTTGAACGGTGGATCAAGAAAAGTCAAGTCAATGGAAGATAAAAACTTCTTGCTCTCCAAAATATCTAGGCAATTTCCTTCAAATATCTTATTTTTTGGCATATTTTCCTCAACGATTGGAAGAAAGTATACAGCAAGTTCCCACAGCCAACAAGCACAACTCCGATGCTATACTTGACTGGTGTTATCCCCCCTTCGATCTTCTCCTCGCCGCCCTCGCTGGCTTTGGGACGTTAGTCACGTTGCCAACAGCCCATAAAACCACAACTGAGTGACTTTTCCAACCCTGTGATTCGACTACTATTCGACTATTATTCGACTAATCCTTTTATGGTTGTACTCACTTCTCTCAATCTTCTTCTCGCCGCCCTCGCCGCGCTTGCCGCGGGCGCGGTCAATGCCCTCGCCGGCGGCGGGACGTTGATCTCCTTCCCCGCACTCACGTTTCTGGGCGTACCGCCCGTCGCCGCGAACGTGACGAACACCGTTGCACTATGCCCCGGCTATTTCGGCGGGACGTTTGCCCAACGAGACGATCTGCGCGGGCAGGGGAAACGCCTGCTGATGATCCTGCCCGCCGCGCTCTTGGGCGGGATTGCAGGCGGGTATCTGCTTCTGATCACCGGCGAAAAGCTGTTCACAGATCTGATACCATACTTGATCCTGCTGGCTTCTGCCTTGCTCGCGGTGCAGGAACCGGTCCGCGCCTGGTTGATGCGCCGCATGGGAGAAACTCACAGCGCGCGCCTCGAGTCGCTCACGTGGCTCCCGGCAGGCTTGGCTTCCATCTATGGCGGGTACTTCGGTGCGGGGCTTGGCGTGATGCTTTTATCTGCACTGGGTTTAACGCTGAATGATAACCTCACGCGCATTAATGCCCTCAAGCAGGCGACATCTGCGATGGTCAATGTTGCCGCGGCGATCTATTTTCTTTTCTCCGGTCAGGTCGTATGGACGCTTGTGCTGGTGATGGCGGTTGGCGCGCTGATCGGCGGCGTGCTCGGTGGCAGACTTGCAGGGAGGATCAACCCGTCCATGTTGAGATGGATGGTGGTGTTAATCGGTGTTGTCATTTCAATCATCTACTTTATTCGCGGATAATTCATCGGTGGTCGAGTAGGGCTGATGGTTGAGTAGCTGCGAAGCAGCGTATCGAAACCGAAGCCCGTACACCTGCACCCACCGCAGGTGCGGTGTCGAGAACACCAAGCCACCAAAGAAACTCTTGTAACAAAAGTAAATTTGTAACTTTTGGTCTCGACTGCTTGCGCTCGACCAACGAGGCATGGATAAATCATTTATAATCCCGCCACAATTTCAAAGGAGTGTTCTGTGCGAAAACTTGTATTGCTGGCTCTCATTGCCACATCGTTCATTCTCGCCTCATGCGGATCGTCAAACTCTGATGCGCCCGCTCAGGCTGTGCAGTCGTATCTGGACGCGCTCGTGGCAAAGGACGCGGAGCGCCTGCCCACCCTCGTCTGCGGCGAATGGGAGGAGGACGCGCTGATCGAATTGGATTCCCTGCAGGCAGTG
>DATKED010000157.1:0-8638 GCA_035512375.1 Anaerolineales bacterium | reverse complement strand
CCACCAAGATTATAATGAGGATTATCCAAGATACAGTTGATACCCACTTTGATACATTCATCTATAAAAGCATATCAGCATTCAAGTTTTGTGACAACTGGATTAAGTTCATTCTCAGATATTCTTTTGTCATCATGGTAGTGAGTTCTTAGTCATCTCCCATCGTTGCAGGTTTCACGTTCACCCCATGCAGCACCTTCATACTCCCCTGCGGCGAGAACCTGGTTTCAAAGAAAAACTCAAAAACTTCCGCCAGGATCACTTTGATCCCAACCCACATGGAATGACGCATGATCTGAAGATAGTTCTTATCTTCTCCGATCAACAGGCGTTTCAACGCTTTCGGGCGTAGGTGGAATAAAACTTCCGTCAATTTGACTCCCAGAAACAATCCGATTGGCGCCAGATGCCGCGTGGCAAGCACCTGGTTGCGATACGACCATTTGTTTAAATCGGTCTGGATAACCCGATCAGGATCGGTGGATCTTCCCTGCGCCGTCCAAAAGTGCGGGGTGAGATACATGGCGTTGAGGATATCCGAATCCAGTTCCAGCAGACCTTTGAATTTTTCAAAGATCGTTTTCCAGCTTTCCTCTTCCAACCCATAAATGATGTTCGTCAGGCTGATGATATTGTTCTCACGCAAAAGACTCACGGCTTCCCTGGAAACCTCAAACGGATTGTTCTTGCGGATATTGGTCACCACTTCGTCCTTCAACGTTTCGATTCCCATCACCATGTAATCCACTCCGGCGCGCTTGTAGAGAGGGATCAAGTCCGCATCGCGTACGACGTCCGCGGCAGTCATGTTGAGGTTGAGTGAGAGTCCCAAGTCCGCGTCGGCGATCAGCTCCAGGATTTCTTTGGCAACCTCCCGGTCGGCGGCGAAGTTTTCGTCCGCAAACCAGACGATTTTCACGCCATATTGATTTGCCAGGATCTTCAACTGCTCGACAACGGTTTCCGGGCTGCGGTGCCGCCACTTCTTCCAGAACATCCACTGACCGCAATACGTGCAGGTCAGCGTACAGCCGCGGCTGAACTGCAATCCCGCCGCGCTACTGAAACCGAACATCGAATAACGGGGCCAATCTACCAATTCCCAGGCGGGGCGGTATTCGTCCAGATTTTTGATCGGGGTCCGCGAGCAGTTGACGATGATCTCCTCCCCTTTACGCCATGTGACGCCGTCTACGTAGCTCAGATCGTCCGTTTGCTCCCATGTGCGGATCAACGCCACAATGGTCAGTTCCCCTTCCCCGCGCACGATGGCGTCGATCTCCTCACATTCAGCCATGACAGCTTTATGTGCATACGTTGGATACACTCCACCATACACCACACGCAGATGTGGAAGTCTTTCATGGATTGCCTTGATTGTTTTTATTGTCGTCTTGTGCGCAGCGGTTGAACCCGAATGTCCCAACAGGATATAGTCCGCGTGGAAATCAGATATTTCTTTGATCAATCTTGGATAAGACCATCCATACAAGTCATGGTCAATTAACTTCACTGTAAAACCTGCATCGATTAAAGGTCCCCCGATACTTACCAGCCCGAGCGGAATGAGATAACCCAACCCATGCGCATTGGCAATGAAATGCCTCGCAGGATTGATCAATACAACTCTTCCTGACATCTCGCCTCCTCTCAATTCAGACTATTTCGATATTCTTTATTGTGAAGTTTAACACTATATAGCACTTTGTCAAGGCGAGATGCTTCGCGAAAACCCGCCCGACCAGGCACTTATGCAAAAGGCATATAAAACAAAAAAAGACCCCAAGGCTTTGCAAGCTTAGGGTCTACTGCATTTCAAAGGTTGTTTTATTGCGATGGTGAGGCTCTCAGTCTTCTCACAAGGAAGATCACGACGACAAGTGCAATTGCGATCAACATCAACCCCGGGGCACCGAGATCATCCACAAAGCCGGTGTTGGGCAGCGCCGTGGAGGTCGGTATGATCGTCTGCGTGGAGATCGCGATCTGCGTAAAGGCAGCGGCGACCGTCTGGGTCGCGGGATCGGAGGTCGGAGAGGGAGTCAGCGTCGCTTCGGCGATGACCGGCGTATTCGTCGGCGGGATCGTATTCGTCACCGCGGCGGTCTGGGTCAGACCCTGTGCGATACTTGTCTGCGTGACTCCCGCCTGGATGGTTGCCTCCTGCTGCGTTGCCTGTGCAATGGCAGTGGATTGATTCTGCTGGTTGGAGCTATTCCTTATGAAAAAGTAACCAACAATACAGAGCAGTCCCAGAAAGACAAGCCCGCCGAGAATTCCGGCGACGAGCAGAAATGTTCGATTACTGGATTCTTCGGGCGGATTGGGGTCATCGAACTCTGGATCATCATACGTCGTCATGCTGCACTCTCCTCTATATTGTGTTTCTAATTGGCACCGCTTGTTACAAAATTAGTTGAGGTTTCTAAACAACTTATGGGCAACATCAATTTTCTACTTTTGTCTTACGCGGCACCAAGTATTATCCCACAACTTCCAAATTTACCAAAGGCACGAGCACTGTTTCACCACTTTCAAGCTTCACTTCTGCGGATTGTGCGCGCAAACCACTTGGTAATGTGCTGAGACCAGCTGGTAGAGAGGATAATGTACCGATCATCCCTGCGTTGGGCGGACGGCGCAGACGTACTGTCTGCCCTGTACTAAACGTTTCAAAGCTGTTCGGTTCCGGTGGTTCTGTGGAAATCGGCAATGGAATGATCACCTCAGGGCGATTCCCGAAATAACGGTCGAAGTGTTCAGCGTTCACGGTCACTTCACGTTTATCGTTTGTTGTGAGCAACCTGAAAGCAGCCGAGTTCATAGGCATTGCGCCAAAGCCATCGGTCACGATAATTGGATAACGCATCTGATACGCGGATACGATCAACGGAGAAAGCAAACTCGAAATGACCAAGCCGCGCACCGGCAGTTCTGCCGCGGCGCGCAATGTCTCCAGGTCGCGCACATGTCCACCGAGGATGACAGAACCACGCAGACTCACATCGAGTCGATCTGGGCCAAGGACTTCGTCTGGCTTCTGCAACAGATTCACCATCAAACCATTGTCGATGCGGCCGTTCCCCCATACGCCCTGGATGAGTGCGCCCGCCGTGCGAATGACCACGCCACGTTCGGGCAAAACCTGTGTCACCACACCCGGCAAGCCCGCGCGTAACTCTACGCGCGTATCACCGACTTCCATCAAAACCTGTCCGCTGCCAACAATCATCACACGACCGGCACGCTGAGCTTTAATCGAGCGTGGGATCAGCCCGCCGCTATCTGCCACCAGCGCGCCCTGCATCACCCGGTCACCGGTATTGACCTTGATCATCTTATCTGCTGCACTCGCAGTAACGCCAAACGTGCGTGCCACGTCAAACAGGACATGCTCACGTGCATAGCTTGCTTCAGCAATAACATCTGTTGGGTTAACACGCTGGTTGACATGCGCATTCACTTTCCCGGCAACCGGCAGCGTCCGTTCGCGAATGATCGTTGTAAGCGGCAAAATATGAAGCACGGGAGCAAGCATATCAGCCTCCCACCGCGTAAGACCATCTCTTCATCAGTTCGCGCCGGCGCACCGGGTCAGTAGGAATTTGCACTGGACGTCCACGCGCGTCGATGACAACGCCTAACGCGCCGCCCGTCACCGTGACAGTACCGCTTCGCCCGGGACCCAGGCCGACGTCCGCGCGGTGAAGCGGCTGCAAGCTGAGGCGTGCCGTTTGTCCATTGGGCAGGGGCAGGATCTCCAACCCGCCAAATTTGACTTCCGCACGCGCTTCTGTCCCATCAGCATAACTGAGCCTTGCACGCAAAACCTGGTCGCCATAATTTGCCGAGGCCATCACAGAAACAACGGTTCCCAGACCGATGAACGCGCCCGACTCGATGACCTGTACCGGCAGGTAGTGACTGCGGGACGCGGCAACACCAAGCAAAGGCAATAAATTGTTCTGATCGAGTAATATGGGCATGATCCCAACCGGTTGTATTGCATCGAGCAAAAGCAGCAAGCTTTGACCGAGCGATGTCCCCTCACTGATCACCCCTCCGCCGCCCAGGAGCAAATCCAGCGGAGGCATCACACCACTGCGCGTGGGGCGCGCATGAGCCGGGAAATCCTTTTGCGCGGTCCGGACCGCCAGATATAAAGCCTGACGCGCAATTGCGTGTGCAAGTGCCTGTTCATCTTTTGTAGCAGGGATGGATGATGGGTATAACGATTTCTGAAATAAATACTCACGCAGCATATTTTCGGAAACATCAAGCTGCAGCCAGCGCATAATGCCATTGATATCGGTCTGCTGCAACAAGCCAGCCAGGTTTTCCCCCAACCCATATTGCGGATACACACCCAGAGTGAGTTCACCATCAAAGCCTGCCGCGACCGAGGTTGCCGAAGCCCCAACGTTCACATAAAGCAAACCGCGCGTCGATTCATATAACTTGCTCAGAAAACGGATGATCCGTCCCTGAGCATACGCGGTCGGCAGAAGATTTCCGGCAGCCCAGTGGTTGAGTTCTTCCACACCTTTGATCTGGCGCTGACGCAGCTTCGTTATGAGCAAAGCCAGCTCGTGGCGTCCGGGGTCAAGGTCTTCTGTTTCAAGCGAGGGACGCACATTGTAGCTGATCTCAACTTTTCCGGCGTGTCCCCCCAGCAATTCCTTTACATCGTTGGCAAGTTTCTGATTTCCGGCATACAGCACCATGGGACGTTTTTCCAATGGCATCAAGTAACAGGCAAGCCCGACAGCTTCCAGCATCTTTTGGATGGAACGTGAGGCGCCGCCATCCGTCCCGCCGGCAAGCACGACCAGGTCGGGCCGCGAGCGCACGATGCTGTCCATTTGCTGGTCCGGTCTGCGGTGGTCGGAAAGATCGAGCGTATCCACTATGCGGCTGTAGGTGGATTCCGCCAATCGCCGCGCGCTCTGCACAGAAACATCAGAAAGGAGACCCACCACTATGGTCTTAACCGCGGGACCCGCAGAGATGGTCGCCACAACCGCATCCACACCGGAACCATCTGGTTGTGCCGGCGCGATCAAATTGTTATCTTGCGGTCCCAGCAGGATTGCGCCGGTCACATTTTGCAGGTTGGTGACCGCTTCGCGCACACCCATCCCTATATCCTTGAATGGCGCTTCCGCAGTGGAAGGAGCCTGTCCTGCGGCGATAAAGCGATACTGCCCTTCGACCACGTCGAACAACACAGCGCGCGTCACTGTCGCGCCGACATCAATTGCAAGTATGGATTCGTTTTGAACCAGCGAGGCAGGCATAAGCTAGATACCAATCAACTGTCTGATGAAATTTATTACAGAACTCAACCGTTCGATCATGGCTGTCATGGCAGCCATATATGCACCCGCAAACAGGACACCGAGTGTGATGGCGATGAAGATGCGTCCGACCCAGGCAATCCCCTCGATGACAGGATTTCGTTTTGGAGTGCCATCTGCCGCGCGTCCTGCGCTGAAGTGGAAGGAGGCCAGGGTGAAGACTGTTCCACCAAGCATGATAACCCCCTCGAGCAATCTGGAGGCTACTTCCAGTCCGCTTCCCGCAGAAAGGACATCGAACACGTCCATCGCAGCCTGAACCTGAGGCATCAAAGTCCCAAGTAACGCGCCGCCCACAGCTGCTGCCGCGCCCACACCCACAAGAACTGCCATGGCAAAATTCCCAATCCATGAAATGCGCGGCGAAAGTTTTGCCAGCAAGGAGACGCCAAAAACCAGAGGGATAATCGCAAGTGGATTGAATGCCGTGAGGGATTGAAATAACTTAGGGACCAGCACATAATGCCAGACGACTGTGGCAGCGTAACCAGAGGCAACGCCAACAAACAGATAGACTGCGATGCGGAACAAAGGATTATCCCCGATGAGATAGCTAAAGATCATTAACGTCAGGACAAATCCCACGAGCGCCGAGATGATTTCAATGGACATTCATTTATCCCTGTTCAGCATTTATGCGGCGTGCGCGCATTCCCGTAACAACACTCCAAAGGCTGCCAATGACGATCACCGCAACAGACATCATCAACCCGATCCCAAACGTATCCCAATAGGAGCGTGCAATCCCAGGGCGGCTATTATTCACAAACTCATAACGTGCTGCATCTGAAAGTCCACTGAGCATGCCGGTGATCTGGCGCGAGGATACATAAGGTTGAAGCAATGGACCCGCCTGCGCGCTGGCAACCATCAGCAAGGGTTGATTTGCCAGAGCAGGATCGATTTGTTTTCGACGCTGCAATTGCTCCACCCACACACGACCTGATTCAGCATGGTCAGTCAATACCACCAGAACAGAATATTCAGAAAATGATTGGATATCCGCCAAAGGAACGATCTGACCCGGCGCTTCGATGAATCCCAGCACGCCCGCTGAACCACCGGGTAAATATCCCAGATTGGCATATTGGATGCCCGCCTGATTAATTCTTGTATTGACCATCAACCGTTCCACCAGAGCAGAACCATTCGGAGAAGTGGAAATGAATGCAAGATTGGGCTGACTTAATAAAACGATTTGATCCAACAATGGACCACTGATTGCTTCCATCTCGCCGGCCAGAGATGGTTCATAGTCAATAACGACCAAAGCTTTTGCACCGACAGGAATGCTCATCACCACATTTGATATGCCGCCTGCTTCATTGGGCAGGCTGGCAGAGACCGGCATGATCTGTGAACGTGTGAAAATTACGATACTGAGCACAACCAGGAATAGACCAGTCAATGCCCAGCGCAGCCATTGCTGGGATGCCACAACGGAAGATGAAAATAGTGCGCGGGGGCTTGTCTCACTTCCCAGAATCTGTTCCAGCAATGCCACACTCGTCTGTTGCTCTTCTGATACCTGCAGTGTAAGTGAAACTGCTTTTGGCCTTCTGGACGAGCCGATGGGTGCAATAGGAAGGACGCCATGCAACCCAGCGAGTGGACCTTCCGTTTCAGCAGGCTGATCTTCGAGGCTTGGTGCAGTTTCAGAAATGACTGTTTCCACAGGACGCATAGCCTGCACCCATGAAGGCAGGTCAACCGGCGCAAGTGACTCAACGCCCTCCGCTGGCGCAATGCCAGCTCGTTGCGGAACCGGCTCGGCAGTTTCAGGTTCGGCACGTGAGAGCCAGTCTGGCATCTCCGCCGAAAAGAGAGAGTCTACATCCTGATTCGAAAGCGCAGCCGGTTCACTCGGGGTTGAGATAATATCAGATTCAAAGGGCGCAGTTTGAGGCGTCGGAGGAGCCGTTTTTTCCTGAGGGGGCTGCCCCGAACCTGAGAACCAATCCATTGACAAATCACCGGGAGCCGGCATGGAGGGCGCTTCAGTGGCACTCTTGAGCCAGTCAGGTTCAGTTTGTGCGCGGGCTTCCTTATCGAGTGGTGCAGTTTGTCGAGGAGATGTGCTTCCCGTTCCAGATTCCGTTTCAGCAAATGGAGGAACAGACAACGGTTCCGGCTCTCCGCCAAGATCATTGAGCCAGTCCGGATTTTCCTGCGCAGCGACAGGTTCTGAAGGCTGCTTATGCTCAACTATATTGGAAGCCTGTGGAGTGGAGACTGGCTCTGATGTTCCTCCAAGTTTGTTAAGCCAATCCAGATCCTCTTCCGATGCAGATGGTTGCGATGAAATGGCTTGATCCGGCGCGGCATCGGACGTCTGAGGTTCTGACGTTGCGCCTACAGTGTTCAACCAGCTCAAATCTTCTTGTGGCGCTGCAGGCTGGGATGTTTGGGAGGGCTCAGATATTTCGCCCTGATGGAGCCAGCTTAGATCATCCTGCGGCTTGGAAGACTGTTCGGGCATCTGCTCTTGCCGTGCAGGTTCCTCAATTCCGCCCAGGCGGTCCAGCCAGCTCAAATCGTCCTGAGGAGTGGATGATTGTGATTGAGTAGAAGGTGCTTCAAAGCCTGCCTTCCAATCCGTTTCCTGGTTGGGGGGTTGAAGCTCTCCTGTTTGTTTTGCAGCAGCCTCAAGGTTATAAAGCCAGCTTAAATCCTCTTCCTGCTTGGGGGGGGATTCCCGCTCAGGAGTTGAGTCCGTACTCAGACCGCCTGACAAATCGCTATAATTCTGCCCCCTATCAGGATCAATTTCGACAATTTGTTCCGACTGCTCAGACGCCTGTGTAAACCACTCTGAAAGTTCATCCTTGTCTCCGAGGGCAGATGATTGATCTCCCATACTGCCCATGAAGGAAGGAACATCCTCTGGAGGAGTCCCACCTGCTAGCTCAGGCTTGGATTCGCTTTTGCTGAACTGAGCAAAAAAGTCCGTGTCTGGATCAGGTGCGGATGAGGGAGAAGGCTGTTGCTTGGCTGTCGGATTTATGCTTGCCAGCCAATCGGGGATATCCTCTTCATTGGCCTTGCCTGCCTGCGAGGCAAGCCCGGCCAGGAGATCGGGCGGCTCGCTCTTCTGGACCTTGGGTTGGGCTGCCGCCTGGGCGGCATCTTCCTCAGCGGAATCTCTTGCCTGCTGTCGCACATCCCTGAGCCAGTCCGGCAGGATTGTTTCCAGTTCACCGGTGTTTTTCTTCGTAGGGTTTTCACCACTTCGCAACACGGAATCAGGCTTTAGAGGAGTCTGGCAAAACTGACAGATATCC
>DATKED010000156.1:0-20322 GCA_035512375.1 Anaerolineales bacterium | reverse complement strand
CTGATGATGGGCTCCCCCGGATCTGGTAAGACATTGCTCGCACGCGCGATGCCCGGCATTCTTCCAGAGATGAGCATCGAAGAATCGCTGGAAGTGACGCGTATTTATTCCGTGGCCGATCAACTCCCCGCGGGCACACCGTTGATTCGGCATCGTCCCTTTCGAGCACCTCATCATACAATCAGTCACGCGGGGTTAGTGGGTGGAGGGAATATTCCGAAGCCCGGAGAAATATCGCTTGCTCACAGGGGTGTTTTGTTTTTAGATGAGTTCCCCGAATTCGGCACACGTGTCCTCGAAGTGATGCGCCAGCCGATGGAAGACAAGGTTGTTACGATCAGCCGCGCCAAGGGGTCATTAACTTTCTCAGCAAACTTTCAATTGATCGCCGCGATGAATCCGTGCCCGTGCGGCTGGTATGGTGATTCACGAAAGCCCTGCACCTGTGCGCATGCGATGGTCACGAAATATCAGAAGAGAATTTCAGGTCCGCTGCTTGATCGAATTGATATTCATATCGAAGTGCCGCGCGTGGATTATGAAAAATTGAGCGGGGATCGGATGGGCGAATCCTCTGATACGATTCGCGCACGAATTCAAGTCGCTCGTAATATTCAAAATAAACGGTTTTCAACCTCGTCCTCCGATATCGTCGCGAATGCCGATATGCGCGTCGGGGAGATACGGCAGTTTTGCAAGTTGCAGGATGAGGGTCAGAGTCTGATGCGGGCGGCGATGAGTCAGATGAACTTATCAGCCCGCGCCTATCACCGCATTCTCAAATTGGCACGCACGATTGCTGATTTGGCGGGGAGTGAAGATATCCAATCTGCGCATCTAGCGGAGGCGCTGCAATACAGACCGAAGTCGATGATGGGGTAAAAATCTTTCTCCTTTACGGCTGTTAAATATCCTGTTCTCGAGTGGTTGCAGGATTTCACGGTTTTGAGATACACTTCAAATCGAAGATTATGTTTCTCCATACTGTCCTCCGCACAAAGATCATCCCACCTCCACGCGGACTTCGTACCCTGCCCCGTCGGCGTGTGAGCCAAACGTTGAATCAGGCGTTTGATTATCGCTTGACGATCCTGCAGGCTGGCGCAGGCTACGGCAAGAGCACGGCGCTGGCAGAACTATCAGGGGAGACTCAGTCAATTGTTTGGTATCAAGTCAGTGATGAAGATAACGATCCGCTGGTTTTTCTCCTGCATATGTGCCATGCGATACTGCAGGCGCTGCCTGATATCCAGGGGCTTCCCACCGTCTTCCTTGAATCCTGGAATGGTGAACAAGGTCCATTGCCGTGGCGCGGGCTTCTCGATCAAATTATCAATTCGCTAAGTAATCATCTTGCCGCGCCTGCTTTACTCATTCTTGACGACGCCCATCATGTTACCGATGCCGGTGAAGTGCCGCATCTCCTGGATCGTTTGATTGGTCTGGCTCCCGCAAATTTTCATGTGCTTTTATCGGGTCGTCCGACAATTACTCTGCCGAATCTTTCACGCTGGCGTGCAAAAGGGGAAGTCCTGTCTCTGGATCAATTTGCGTTGACTTTTACCGCAGAGGAGATCACCGCGTTATTCGCAACTCAATACAACGTTGAACTGACAACGGAAGAGGCGAACTCGCTGCTTACTTATACCGAAGGCTGGGCAATCGCATTACAACTCATTTGGCAAAACTTGCGAACACAATCGGTACAGTCGCTTGATTTTCCGTCACACTGGCAGGCGGCATCCATGGATCTGCTTTTTGATTTGCTGGCACGCGAAGTCTTCGCGGGGCAATCATCCGATGTGCGTGAGTTTCTTTTGATCACATCCACACTTCGCGATCTGACGCCTGAGGTCTGTGATGCGCTTCGAAGAGCCGCAGGCAACCCTGTGGGTGACTCTGCTTCCATGCTTGCATATCTGCGACGCCAGGATTTGTTCATCGTTGAAACTGCCGAAGGCGTGATGCGTTATCATCATATCTTCCATAACTTTTTGCGCCAGCAATCCACATTTGAACAACGCCAGAAATGGAATCGCATTGCGGCGGATTATTTTTCGGCGCACAATGATCCTGAATCCGTGATTTATCATTTGCTTGAAGCGCAGGCATGGGATGCTGTTGCGGATTTGCTGGATCAATACTCGGGTAATTTAGTCAATGTGGGCCGACTCGATACACTTGCGACGTACATCGACTCGTTACCTCCCGAGATCCTGCATCGACATCCCATGCTTATTTTCATGCTGGGAGAGCTTGCCCGTTTACACAGCCGCTTCGATGAGGCGCTCGGTTGGTACAAACAGGCAGAAACCATCTGGCGCAACCGCGGACAACAGGACAGCATCGCGCGTGCCTTGCGTGGACAGGCGCGCGTGTATCTCGATACCGTTGACCCAAGCAAGGCAGAACAACTCCTGGAAGAAGCCATCCGTCTCAGCGATGGGTTTGAGGATCGCGAGGCGCAGGTGCGCTTATTCGAACTGCTTTCGGAGAACAAACTCAATGCCGGGCGTGTGGAGGAAGCTGAACGGCTACGTCAGCGCGCCGAGGATCTCCGATTGGAGGGTCCATCGAATGAACAGTTATGGTTTCGAGTATTGTTGCGCACGGGTCGTTTCAATGAAGCCAGGAGGGGCCTGGAGAAACGCGCCGAAACAGAAAAAACAAATCCCGTTCAAACCCCGCGCGCTCATCGCGAAACATTGTTGCTCTTGTCTTTCATCTATACCATGCAGGGTGAACCTGAGCTGGCTTATCAAGCCGCGCTGGAAGGAACGCGCCGCGGTGAATCATTGGATTCTCCGTTTGTGAGCGCGGTGGGGTATATGCGTCAGGGACATGCGTGGATGTTGCTTGGAAGTTTCAAGGAACGCCTGGATAATTTTAGCAAAGCCCGCCAGCAATATGGAAAGAGCATTGAGCTCAGCCGTATGCTGGCGGTACCCCGGTTGAGAGTCGAATCGGGCTGGGGTTTGTGCCGTTCGTATGGCTACGCAGGTGACCTGACAAAGGCATTGACCCACGCACAGGAATCCATCGAGATCGCTGTGCAGGCCGGCGATGAGTGGATCGCATCTTTGATTCGTCTGACGATGGGCGCGAGTCTGATTCTCGCCGAACGTTATGAATCTGCCGAGCAATGGCTTGGTAAAGCCGTGACAGGTTTTCAAGAATGCAGTGATCCGTTTGGTTGCAGTGCCGCGCGGCTGTGGCTGTCACTTGGCTATTTCAAACGCAGGCAGTCTGACCGCCTCGCGCAGACTCTTCCTGAAGTGTTAGCCACCTGTCAGACGAACGATTATGGTTTTCTGTTTACGCGTCCATCCATGTTGGGCGCATTGGATGAACGTATCTTTGTGCCGTTGCTCATCCATGCCTCGCAAATGGGATGGGAGGGAGGCTATGTTTTTCAGTTACTGTCCGACGGTCTTGGGTTGGCAGGAATTGAGGCACACCCGGGCTATCAGCTGAGAGTCCAGACAATGGGTGGGTTCCAGGTTTGGCGGGGGGAAGAGGCGGTTCCCTCCAGTGGGTGGCGGCGCGAAAAATCGCGACAGTTATTCCAACTCCTGTTGACGTATCGTTATTCACCTCTTGATCGCGACCAGATCTGCGAATACCTTTGGGCGGAGGCGGACCCAGCCACGGCGCAACGTAATTTCAAGATCACATTGAATACACTGTATCAGGTGCTTGAGCCTGAACGGGATGCGGGATCTGAATCGGCTTACATCTTCCGCGAGGGAAGCACCTACGGCTTGCGTCCGAGAGCGGATATCTGGCTGGATGCGGATGAGTTCACGAAGGCGCTGAAGGAGTCCAAGGGGAATCCTTCAGCGCTTCAAAAAGCGATGGAATTGTATAAGGGCGAATATTTGCCCGATGCTCTCTATGAGACCTGGGCGGCAGAAGAAAGTGAACGGTTATCTGCCCTATTTCTTGAAAGTGCAGATGGTTTGGCCGAAGTTCTTGTGGAGAAAAAACGATTTAATGAAGCCATTGACCTGTGCCAGCGGATTTTAGGTCAGGATAATTGTTGGGAACGCGCCTATCGTCACTTGATGCTGGCATATGACGGGTTGAACGATAGGGGACAAGTGGGGCGCACGTATCAGCGTTGTGTGCAAACCTTGCGCGATGAATTGGACGTAAGCCCTACGCCCGAGACGCAAAAGTTGTACGAGCAGTTGGTCGGCAACGGATAGCGTGCTCGTGGAATAATTCTCCACAATAATTTTTCTTTCTTCTTTCCTCTTTCATCCAACATGCTCGTGGATGATAGAGGAAAGTTTTTATGAGCAGGCTCTGTAACTCCCCTGTTACCAGAACCTGCTATGCTATGAACCATGGGCTCCCAACCTCGTCTCATCTCCTCATTTGTCATAAGATTTGTCATGAACGAAGCCAAGGATGAACTTGTGGAAGAACCCCAGCATCCCTTTCGTGGCTCCATCCGTCACATTCAAAGCGACGAGGAAATGAACTTCCACGTATGGGAGGACGCAGTTGAATTTATTCGGCGTTATGTGCCGCTCGACCATGGTCCTGATGAATTTACGGGGACCGAAAAAGGTCTGGATGGTGCATAACGCCTTTTCCTGTTCCATCGAAACCATAAATCAGGAGTAACAAAATGAGGATGAAAGATAAGGTTGTATTGGTCACAGGCGGCGCAGCGGGAATCGGCAAAGCGACCGCCGAACGATTCGCCGAAGAAGGCGCAAAGGTGATCCTCTGTGATCTGGCAGAAGAGGCGGGCAAAAAAGTGGCGGAAGCCATCGGCGGGGATTTCTACAAAGTCGACGTCACCAACCGTCAGGCGGTTCAGGCGTGGGTGGACGCGGTCATTGCCAAACACGGGCGCATCGATGTCATCGTCAACAATGCGGGCATCGTGCGCGATGGGCAACTGGTCAAATTCAAGGAGGGCAAACTTGTCGGGCAAATGTCCGAAGCGGATTTTGATCTTGTCATTTCGATCAACCTCAAAGGGGTGTTCAACTGCGCGCAGGCGGTCGCTCCGCAAATGATCAAACAGGGCAGTGGTGTCATCCTCAATGCCACGTCTGTTGTCGGCCTGGATGGTAACTTTGGGCAGACCAATTATGTCGCCGCCAAATCGGGTGTCATTGGCATGACCAAGGTCTGGGCACGCGAGCTTGGCAGGTACGCCGTCCGTGTCAATGCACTTGCCCCGGGGTTCATTGCCACTGAAATTCTCAATTCCATGCCGTCGAAGATTATCGAAGGTATGAAGACTCGCACGCCATTGGGTCGTATGGGCGAACCGCGCGACATCGCCAACGCTTATCTCTTCCTCGCTTCGGACGAAGCCTCCTTCATCACGGGTGAAACTCTCCGCGTGGATGGCGGCATTGTGGTGGGAACATAACATGGCGCGGCATCCTCAAATCCTTGCCACGGGAAGTTATGTCCCCGAACGCATCGTGACCAATGCCGAAGTGGACGCGCTGTTGGGCGAGTCCACAGATCAATGGCTGATCGAGAACGTCGGGATTCGCGAGCGCCGCTGGATGTCTCCTGAGCAGACGACTTCTGATCTGATCGTGGAAGCCGCTAAGAAAGCCCTCGGTCGCGCGGGACTTTCGGCTGGTGACCTCGACTTGATCATTGTCTCCACTGACACCCCTGACTACCTATCGCCATCCACATCCGTTGTCGTGCAAGCCAAGCTCGGCGCGGATAAGGCAGGCTGTTACGATGTCAACTCCGCGTGCGCGGGTTGGGTCACTGCCCTGGATCAAGGCGCGCGTTATCTACTGACCGAGCCAGCCATGAAGTACATTCTCGTTGCAGGCGGATATGCCATGAGTCGCTTCTTGGATTTCAAAGATAAGAAGACCGCCAATCTGTTTGCGGATGGTGCGGGCGCGGTCATTTTGGGCATTGGTGAAGAGCAGGGTTTTCTTGGAAGCACTCTCCTGGCAGTTGGTTCCTTCCATGATGCGCTGGGAATTTACACAGGTGGCACATATCGTCCATGCACACCTGAGAACGTGGCACAGTTCGGCGCTCCCAAAGTGGAGTTCGTCAAAAAATTTCCCAAGACCTTCAACACCGAATACTGGCCCAAGCTCATGCAGGGCGCGCTTGATAAAGCAGGGCTCGCCTTTGACGATGTTGACCATTATTACTTCACCCAACTTAACTTGCGCACGATTGAATACATGATGGAGCTGCTCAAGCAGCCCATCGAAAAGACTCATTGGGTGATGGATAAATGGGGCTACACCGGTTCGCCCTGTGTCGTGATGGCATTGGATGATTCGTTTGAGCAGGGGAAGGGTCCTAAAGCAGGTGAGGTGATCCTGTTCTGTGCCAGCGGCGGCGGGATCACAATGGCAGCGTCCGTGTGGAAGTGGACAGCAAAGGCTTGAGAATAAGTCATGGCGAAAGAAGAGTATGCTCCCTCGAAAACTGGCTACGTTGATGTTGAAAATGGCACCCGCAAAATTTACTGGGAGTATTTCGGGGTTGGTGAAAAGGAAGTTGTTGTTTTCCTGAATGGCCTGGCGATGTTGACCAGGTCCTGGTATCGGACTGTGCCGTTCCTGCACCCGGAGTACGATGTACTTTTGTATGATTATTTTGGACAGGGGGGATCGTCGGCTGGGGATGAACCGTACTTCATCTCAAAGTTTGCCGATTATCTTATCCAGGTCATGGATGTGGCGGGCGTCGACAGGATCCATCCCATTGGAGTCTCTTATGGCGGATTCATCGGCGCAGAATTGGGACGTCTGCATCAGGATCGGCTGCATACACTTACGCTGTCAGGCATCCTGTTGACGCGCGAAACGTTGTTCCAAATGTATCAGGATATTTCGTTGCGATTTTACAATTCAACCGATGAAGTCTTTGACATCTACACCCAGTATCTTTACGAGAAAACGTTTGGGGAAAATATCTCCCGCAAAATTTATGGTGAGGCGATGGAAACGGGACGCATCAAATTCTATGACCGTTATAAGGATCAAAAATACTGCCTTGTGCGCCTGACCGAAGCGCAGAATCCGTTCTTCGCAAATATTGATAACGATCCAAACGCGTATCGCAATGTGATGACGCCAACGTTGATCCTGACGGGTGAACAAGACCGTGCCGTCCCGCCCTGGCAACAGACGAAAATGGCAGAAATCCTTCCCAACAGTCGACAGGTACTGCTGCCTGAATGTGGACACATGACTTATATGGAACGACCTGATATTTTCTGGACAACGTTGCGAAAGTTTTTTGCGGCAAAATCCATTGACTTCTAAAGGAGGTTAGCATGTATATCGGCGATTATCTTGGACGACGTGAAATCTATTCTCCCAATACAGTTGCGGTTATTGATGCGGGCAAGTCACCTGAATTGCGTTTAACGTACAAGGAATGGAATCAGCGCGTCAGGCGTTTGGCGAACTGGCTAAAGGATACTGTTGGTGTTAGGTATCGCGACAGGGTGGCGATCCTCGCGCAGGATGGTATTGAACATCTCGATTTATTCCATGCGTGTTCCAAACTCGGCGCGATCCACACCGCGCTGAACTGGAGACTTCACTGGCGCGAACTGGTCGCCATCATAGAAGAC
The DNA here is from genome assembly GCA_035512375.1 of Anaerolineales bacterium. Lineage (GTDB taxonomy): Bacteria > Chloroflexota > Anaerolineae > Anaerolineales > Villigracilaceae > Defluviilinea. The sequence continues at coordinate 12,725 of DATKED010000156.1, read as the reverse complement.
ACACAGCCCAAAGCCATCATCTACTCCGATAAATTCAAAGAATCAATTGCCGAAGTGGAGAAAGCCACACGCGGCACGCAGCATGAGATAAAGTATTACCTCCACGTTGACGGCAATGGACTCGCAGGTTCACTTGAATATGAAAAGGCGTTTCAAGCTTCACCTGACACACCAGTTACATACGAAAAACTCGAAGGAGAAGACATCGCCTGCCTGCTGTTTACCGGCGGCACAACAGGTTTGCCCAAAGGCGCGCAGATCAGTCACAGACAGATATGTTGGAATGTGCTGAACACCGTCATTCACGATCTTGATCACGATGACATTTATCTGTGCGTCTTCCCGTTATTCCACGCGGGCGGGTTGTTTGCGTACGTCTCCTCGCAGGTTGTATTCGGCAATACAACTGTTTTGACCAGGCAGTTCGATCCCGTTCAGGTATTGGAGTTGATCGAGCGCGAAAAGGTCACGGTCTTTGCCGCCGTGCCGACCATGTATCAGATGTTGACTCAAGCACGCAACTACAAGACCGCCGATATGAGCAGTTTGCGTTTCTGCACGAGTGGTGGCGCGCCGCTGCCTGTTCCGTTGGTCGAGCAGTACACGCGCGAGAAAGGCATCCGCTTTAAGCAGGGCTTTGGGATGACTGAATATGGTCCGGGATTATTTGCACTTCCGCCAGAAGATGCCATCCGCAAGGCAGGCAGTATCGGACGTCCGAACTTCTTCATCGATGTACGGGTGCTGGATGAAAACAATCAGCCGCTTGGATCGAATCAACCCGGCGAGCTCGTTCTAAAAGGACCTTCGGGCTGTTCCGGTTACTGGAACAATCCCGAAGCCTCAGCTGCGGTGCTCGACGAAGATGGCTGGTTCCACACCGGCGATATCGTCGAGTATGACGATGAATGGTATTTCTACGTTCGTGACCGCAAGAAGGATATGTTCATCTCGGGTGGTGAGAATGTTTATCCCGCTGAGGTCGAGAACGTGCTATACAAACACGCTGCTGTCCATATGTGTTCTGTGATTGGTCTGCCCGATGAGAAGTGGGGAGAAGTTGGAAAAGCCTGTGTTGTTTTGAAACCAGGGCAATCTGTCACTGAAGGAGAATTGCTTGCTCACATGCGGGAACATCTGGCGCGTTACAAAGTTCCTAAAAGCGTCTCTTTCATGGATGCCCTTCCGCTTTCCAGCATGGGTAAGATTTTGAAACGTGAATTGCGCGACCAATTTCGGTAAATCACATTTGTAACTCTGTTGTTACTCATGTGCTTACACTGACTACCATCAGGCAACATTCAAAATCAGGAGGCTCCGTACGTGAAAATAATAGGCAAGCTCGCTCCTGAGTATCAGGAAATCCTCACACCCGCTGCGCTTGGATTCGTCGAAGAACTCGAACGTGAATTCGGCGTACGCAGGCGCGAGTTGTTACAGAAGCGCGTCGAACGTCAGAAGATGTTCGATACTGGAACTCTTCCAGACTTCCTGACCCAGACCGCAAATATCCGCGCCGCGGATTGGAAAGTTGGTTCCATTCCACCAGATTTGCAAGATCGGCGTGTTGAGATCACAGGTCCGACAGACCGCAAGATGACGATCAATGCATTGAACTCAGGCGCAAATGTTTTCATGGCAGATTTTGAAGACGCCAACTCACCGACCTGGAATAATCTGATTCAGGGTCACCTTAATTTGCGTGACGCCATCGAGCACACACTTTCCCTCACTACTCCAGAAAAAAATTATCAACTCAACGAGAAGACAGCCGTATTGTTTGTGCGCCCACGCGGCTGGCACTTGGATGAAAAACACGCGTTAGTGGATGGAAGACCCATGTCCGCTTCACTCTTCGACTTTGGCTTGTTCCTCTTCCACCATGCGGATCACCTCCTCAAACGTGGCACGGGTCCCTACTTCTATCTGCCCAAACTGGAGGGCCATTTGGAAGCGCGTTTGTGGAACGATGCCTTCAACTTTGCACAAGATAAACTTGGCATCCCGCGCGGAAGCATCAAAGTGACAGTGCTCATCGAAACTATCCTCGCCGCGTTCGAGATGGATGAAATTCTTTACGAGTTGCGCGACCACATTGTCGCATTGAATGCCGGTCGTTGGGACTACATCTTCAGCATCATCAAAAAATTTGGCAAACGTCCTGAGTTTCTCCTGCCTGACCGCGCGCAGATCACAATGACAGTTCCCTTCATGCGCGCTTACACTGAATTGCTCGTGAAGACCTGTCATAAACGTGGAGCACACGCGATGGGTGGTATGGCGGCGTTTATTCCCAGCCGCAAGGATCCACAGGTCAACGAAGTGGCGCTCTCAAAGGTGAGAGAAGATAAATTACGAGAGTCAACCGACGGCTTCGATGGAACGTGGGTGGCACATCCCGATCTTGTGACTGTTGCAAAGAGAGTCTTCGATGATGTCTTGAAAGATAAACCCCATCAAAAAGAAAAAATGCGCGAGGATGTAAATGTCATCGCCAGTGACTTGCTTAACTTCGACATCCCCAACAGTCAGATCACCGAAGCCGGAATGCGTTTGAACATAGTCGTGGCGCTTCAATATCTGGATGCATGGTTGAGAGGTTCAGGCGCGGTTGGAATCTACAACCTGATGGAAGATGCGGCGACCGCCGAAATCTGCCGCGCCCAACTCTGGCAATGGACTCATCATCCTTCCGCGACACTCTCCGATGGACGGAGAATTTCAGAAAGCTTGTACCGTCAGTTTTTGGCTGAAGAGATGGAAAAGATCAGAGACTTGTATGGGTCGCAGTCGTATGCCGAGAGCAAAATGAATGATGCAATCGAATTGTTCGATGCACTGGTCACATCTGAACAGTTTGCGGAGTTCCTGACGTTATCAGCATATGAAAAACTAGATTAGAAATTTTCGGAGGATAACATGGTTCACAAATACCAACCCAAATCTGTCAAAGAGCTGAAAAGGGAATGGAGGACCGATGCCCGCTGGCAGGGCGTTCACCGTCCTTACACTGCCGAGGAGGTGGACAACCTGCGCGGCACCTTCCAGCACGACCACACCATCGCCCGCATGGGAGCGGAAAGATTGTGGGAACTTTTACATACAGATAATTCTGTCCGCGCGTTGGGTGCGCTCACCGGCAATCAGGCAGTGGAAATGGTGCAAGCCGGTCTGAAAGCCATCTACCTTAGCGGCTGGCAGGTGGCGGGTGACGCCAATGATGCCCTCACGATGTACCCTGACCAGAGTCTTTATCCGGTCACCAGCGTGCCAACGGTATTGAAGAAGATCAACAATGCCTTTATCCGCGCGGATCAGATTCAGCATATGGAAGGGCGGGATGGCGAGGTGGAATATTTTGCACCGATTGTGGCTGATGCCGAGGCTGGGTTTGGCGGTCCGCTTAACACGTTTGAATTGATCAAAGCCATGATCGAAGCAGGCGCGGCGGGAATCCATTTGGAGGATCAATTGTCGTCGTTGAAAAAATGCGGACACATGGGCGGCAAAGTGCTGGTGCCGATCCATGATTTTATCCAGAAACTCATCTCTGCCCGCCTCGCCGCAGACGTGATGGGTGTGCCCACCCTCTTCATCGGTCGCACCGACGCCTTGAGCGCTACACTCATCCGCGGCGACATAGATCGCGTCGATCACGAACATCTCACCGGCGAGCGCACCTCGGATGGCTTCTGGTTGGTGAAAAACGGTCTCGAATATGCAGTCGCCCGCGCACTGGAATTCGCCCCGTATGTGGATTTGATCTGGTGCGAAACATCCACGCCCGATATTGCCGAAGCGCGCGATTTTGCGAAGGGCATTCACGAGAAATTCCCCGGCAAACTGTTGGCATACAACTGCTCGCCCTCTTTCAATTGGAAGCGCACACTCAACGACAAAGAAATTGCCGAATTCCAGGAACAATTAGGCGAGATGGGTTACAAGTTCCAGTTTATCACGCTGGCAGGCTTCCACACACTTAATGCCAGCATGTTCGAACTTGCCCACGGCTATGCCCGTAATGGGATGACCGCCTTCGTCAAAGTACAGGAGCGCGAATTCGAGATGGAAAAGACCATGGGCTTCCGCGCTGTCAAGCACCAGTCCTTTGTAGGTGCGGGGTACTTCGACGCAGTGCAGACCACTGTCACGGGTGGTGATGTGTCCACGAGCGCGATGAAAGGTTCCACCGAAGAACAACAATTTGGAACACATTAACTCAACATCCCAAGGAGAAAAAATATGTCCACTGTTCCCACTTTACCCGGTATCACCCCAAAGATGATTGATACCAACCGCTTGAAGACTCATGTACTCTTCAGCGGAGCTGAAAACGGCACGCCTGTTTTGTTCCTCCATGGCAATGCCTCCTCCGCCACCTACTGGGAGGAGATCATGCTCAAACTTCCCAGTGGATTTCGCGGCATTGCACCTGATTTGCGCGGCTATGGCGACACCGAAAATAAATTGATTGACGCCACGCGCGGCGCGGGCGATTGGGTGGATGACATCCTCGCGCTGATGGATGCGCTCAACGTTGACAAGGCGCACGTTATCGGTCATTCGATGGGCGGCGCGCTTGTATTCAATCTGGTTGCCGCGGCGCCGAGTCGTGTCTTGAGCGGAACAGTGGTCAACCCTGGTTCGCCCTTTGGTTTTGGTGGTTCGAAAGGGTTGGACGGCAACCCCAATTATGATGACTTCGCTGGTTCAGGTGGTGGCGTTGTCAATCCTGAATTCCCCAAATTGATGGCAGCAGGAGATCGTTCAACGGATAACCCACAAGCCTCACCGCGCGTCGTGATGAATTCTTTTTACTGGAAGCCTCCGTTCAAACCCGCCCGCGAGGAGGATCTGCTTACATCTTTGATGACCGAAAAAGTTGGCGCGGATAAATATCCCGGTGATTTTGTCGCCTCGACAAACTGGCCTAATGTCGCGCCCGGTAACTTCGGTCCCATCAATGCTCTTTCGCCCAAATACGTTGGTGACAGCGTAACCAAATTCATTGATGCGAATCCCAAGCCCCACATCTTGTGGGTGCGCGGCGACTCAGACCAGATCGTTTCCGACAACTCACTCTTTGACTTCGGCACGCTCGGAAAACTCGGGTTTGTGCCTGGCTGGCCCGGTGAGGAAGTCTATCCTCCGCAACCGATGGTTGGTCAGACTCGCAGCGTGCTTGAGCAATACAAGGCAAAAGGTGGCTCATACGAGGAAGTTGTGATCGCAGATACCGGTCATTCACCATACATCGAGAAGCCCGAAGAATTCATGGCTGTGTTCACAAAAGTTTTGAAATAAATGTTTGGAGGGGCATAGCGAGACGAGTTTTCGACAAAATCCAGAAACGGCCTGCTGTGCCCCTGCTATCATAGGAGGTTTCGTGCCTAAAACCAAATCCCTCGCACGCGGCGTTGCGCTTGTTGGCGCGGGGATGAGCAAGTTCGGCGCGTTCCCCGGCAAAGCAACACGTGATCTGTTCGTCGAAGCCTTTCAAGATATGCGTGCTTCGATTGACAAAGGGCTTGATCCCAAAGAGATCGAAGCCCTTTACATCGGTAATTACAGTAGCGATCTGTTCGAGGGGCAGGGGCATACCGCGCCTTTCATGGCAGATTGGGTGGGGCTTGCGCCTCGTCCTGCAACGCGCATCGAAGATGCCTGTGCGAGTAGTGGTGTTGCATTGCGGCAGGGCATCCTGGCAATCGCATCCGGAATGTATGACCTGGTGTTGGTGGGCGGTATCGAGAAGATGTCCAATTTGCCGACCGAGCGTGTGACCGATACGTTGGCGACAGCCAGCGATGTCCTTTATGAAATTCCCGCGGGCTTCACCTTCCCCGGTTTCTATGCGGCGATGGCGACTGCGTACATGCATAAGTATGGCGCGACATCCGAAGCTTTTATGAAAGTGGGACTCAAGAATCATGACAACGGTGCACTCAATGACAAGGCTCAGTTCGGCGTGACCATCCGTGGTTTGATGGATAAGAAGATCGCCGCCGCTCTTTCCAAGGGGAAGCCTGCTCCTGTTTGGGACAGCGAGATCGCCTTCCTGAGAGACGATCGTGTCAACCCGGTCATTGCCTGGCCCATGCGATTATTCGATTGCTCTCCGATTTCAGATGGAGCGGCTTCACTGTTATTAGTGAGTGAGGACCTTGCCAAAAACTTCACGGACGATCCACTCTATATCATTGGGTCCGGGCAGGCCAGCGATGTGTCATTGCATGACCGCGCGGAGTTGACAACGTTGCGTTCTGCAAAACTGGCCGGGCAACATGCATATGAAATGGCTGGTGTCACACCAAAAGATATCAAAGTGGCTGAAGTACATGATTGCTTCACGATTGCGGAAATCCTGGCAACAGAGGATTTGGGTTTCTTCGAACCCGGTCAGGGACATGAAGCCGTTGAAGAAGGTTTGACCTCACGTTTGGGACCCAGACCGATCAATACCTCCGGTGGGCTTAAATCCAAGGGGCATCCGGTGGGAGCGTCAGGGGCGGGACAAGTTGTCGAAATCTGGAAGCAGTTACGGGGTCGAGCCGGGACGCGGCAAGTGCCGGGAGAAATCAATATGGGATTGACGCATAATGTCGGGGGCACGGGGCAGACCTGCGTTGTCCACATCTTCGAGCGGAGATAAAAATGACCGATCAGGATTTCACCCACATCGGTTTTCAAAAGCATTTATCGGAACATAAGTTGATGGGGACACAATGCAAATCATGTGGCGCAAAATATTTGCCGCCGCGTCCATTGTGTGTCATTTGTTATGGCGATGCAATGGAGTGGATCGAAATGCCGGGCGAGGGAAAACTGGCGGCGTTTACCACTGTTCATATTGCACCAACGGCAATGATTGCCGCCGGATATGGGCGCGATAATCCTTATTGCTCGGGAATCGTAACTTTGGAAAACGGTTTATCCATCAGCGCGCAGATTTTGGGCCTGGATGTGAACCAGCCACAAACGATTGAGATTGGCGTGCCATTGAAGGTCGAATTCATCGAGCGCGGCGAAGGTAATGAGAAGAAAACATTCCTTGCGTTTCGTACCGTGCAAGGTTTGTAACCAGCATGAAACTGTAAGATGCTAGCATGGAACCATGCCGCTTGTTGGAAGGGTCCAGAGTAACCGGATGTGTCAACTGAGGAAATCATGCTCGCCGCAGACATGTTGAGCAAACGCGCTGATCTGACGCCGGATCGTATCGCACTCGTGGATCTTGAGACAGGTCACCGTTACACGTATGCGGAATTGAACGCGCGCGCCAACAGACTTGCCAATTTCATGCACGACAAGCTCAAGATTCAACCCGGAGACCGTGTATCCATCCTTGCCAGGAATAGTGTCGTGTACATCGATCTGTTCTATGGCCTGCCAAAGATCGGCGCGATCTTTGCCCCGTTCAACTGGCGATTAACCGCGCGCGAGCTGACCTTTATGTTCAACGACCTTGAACCGGAGGTGCTCATCTGCGAACCCGAATTCGTCGGCGTTGTGGATGAGATGCGTCCGAACATCAAAGTGAAATACTTCGTTTCGTTGCGTGGCGCGCAAATTTCAGATAGTCTGATGTACGAGACAGAAGTTGAATTTTCATCATCGTCTGAACCCAATCGTCCAGAGATGGATGGCGAGATGCCGTACTGTATCCTTTACACATCGGGGACAACAGGGAAACCCAAAGGCGCGATCATCCCGCATCGTCAGATACTTTTCAATGCCATCAACACCGTCATTAGTTGGGGATTGACCGAAAAGGATATTTCCCCCGTCTATACGCCGCTATTCCACGCTGGTGGCTTATTCGCGTTCCTCACCCCCATTTTGTATGTTGGCGGACGCATCATCCTGGCGCGCGACTTCGAACCTGCCGCATCATTGCGCTGGATCATGGAGGAAGGCTGCACGGTCATCCTCGGTGTTCCGACGCTTTTCCAAATGTGGATGGATTCGGATTATTTCGAAGAAGCGGATTTCAGCCGCGTGCATTTCTTCATCAGCGGAGGCGCTCCCTGCCCGCCTCAACTCATGAATACCTGGCGCGCCAAAAAAGGCATTATCTTTCGTCAGGGCTACGGACTCACCGAGGTCGGCGCAAATTGCTTCAGCATGACCGATGAAGATTCAGTGCCGAAAACTGGTTCCGTGGGCAAACCCATTTTCCACAGCAAGATGCGGATTGTGAATCCGGAAACGGGTGAAGCTGTTCCAGTGGGAGAGGCTGGTGAGTTGTTGATTTATGGTCCGCATGTCTGTGCTGGTTACTGGCGTAACCCCGAAGCCACCCAGGCCGCCATCACCGATGGCTGGTTCCATACCGGCGACATGGCGCATATGGACGAAGATGGTTTCTTTTACATTGGCGGTCGTTACAAGGACATGATCAAGAGCGGCGGTGAAAACGTCTACGCGGCGGAGGTTGAAGCAGTCTTTCGTGAACACCCGGCAATAAAAGATGCGGCACTGATCGGCAGGCCGGATAACACCTGGGGTGAAGTTGGACTGATGGTTGTCATCCTTGATGATGGAAGATCAATCACGGAAGAGGAATTAAAGGTATTTTGCCGTGAACGATTGGCGCGTTTCAAGGTCCCGAAGGAGATTGTCTTTGCAAATGAACTCCCTTATTCAGCCTATGGAAAGGTTGAGAAGGTGAAGTTGAAAGAGAAGTATTTGTAAAGTTGCCTGGAGTATGAATATGCCAAAGATAAAAGTCAATGACATCGAGTTGTATTACGAAGTACACGGCGAAGGTACAACGCTGGTGTTGATATCCGGATTGGGCTATCCGTTATGGCAGTGGCATCTCATGGTGCCGCACTTGATAAAACACTTCCAGGTCATCACTTTGGATAACCGTGGCGTTGGGCAGACGGATAAGCCAGCCGGGCCTTATACTGCCTCAATGCTTGCAAAGGACGTGGTCGGATTGCTCGACGCGCTTGGCATTGAGAAAGCGGTTGTGATGGGACATTCGATGGGAGGTTTCATCGCACAGGCCATGGCACTGGAATATCCGCAACGGGTCAGCAAACTGATTCTTGCCTCCACCAATTTCGGTGGTCCGCGTCATGTGCCGGTCACGCTGGAGGCGATGGCAGTGCTTTCGGATGTGAAGAGCGACCCATTGACTCGCCTCAGGAATGGAATCGTGATCAGCACCGCGCCGGGGTTTGCAGAAAGACAACCAGAACTCATCCAAAAGTGGCTTGATTGGCGCGCGGCAAATCCGCTTGATTTGACCAGCTATCAGGCGCAGATGGCGATCGGGGTTGCGCTTTTGGCTGAAGCTGCTGCGTTCGAGAACAAATTGCCGAATGTTTCTGCTCCAACACTCATTCTCTTTGGAGCGCATGACAAAGTTGTCCCGCCCGCGAATGCCGATTTATTGGCGAAACAGATAGCGGGTAGTCAGATCCACATACTTCCCGAGGCGGGGCATTTCTTCCCGTTGGAAGTCCCGGAAGAAGCCGCGGAAGTAGTCATCCAATTTGCCAAATAGGAGGTGATACTCAAAATATCTGTTGCTCTACTTGCGTATAATCCATCTCAATAAATTCAAAAGAGGAGAAAAAATGAAAGTCTTACGTACATTAGCTTTTGCGCTGGTCACCATGTCCTTGTTACTGGCTGCCTGCGCTCCCGCCACACCCGTGCCGACGGAGGCTCCTGTTGTTACCGAAGCGCCCACTGAAGTTGCAACCGAAGCTCCAACTGAAGCACCCACTGAAGCCCCTGTTGCTGGTCTGACCTGCGCTGAACCCGTTAAAGTGGGTCTCATTACTGATGCCTCGGGCGCGCTGGCTATTTATGGCGCGCACATCCTGCGCTCGTTCATGTTGGGCATGGAATATGCCACTGGCGCACCCGGTTCAGCTGGCGATAAATTTGATTTCACCCAGACTCAGGAAAATACGTTCAAGATCGATGATTGCGAAATCCAGGTCTTTGTGCGTGATGACTTGAGCACGCCTGATACGACTGCCGCAGCCGCGCGTGAACTGGTCGATGTACAGAAAGTCAACATTCTAGTTGGGACCGTCTCTTCGGGCGCCACAGCTACATTACAAGGCGTTGCCGCCGAGAGCAAAATCCCGTTGATCGTTGCTCCAGCCGCTGCGAACGACATCACTGGCGTGAACTTCAATGAATATACCTTCCGCACCAGCCGCAACAATTACCAGGATGCCATCAACCTGTGCGAGTACCTGCCGACCGTTTATACGACGTTCGTGCAGATCGCGCCGGATTATAGTTTTGGTTATGGTGGCGCGGCGGCATTCCGCGACGCCTGCACGCTCAGTGGCGGTGAATTCGTCACCGATGATATCTTCGCTCCGCTTGATACAACCGACTTCACCCCCTATATGGAACAGATTGGCGACTCGGGTGCAGAAGCCTGGATTGTTACCTGGGCTGGCGGTGGATTTATTCCCATGATGCAGGCGGCGGTGGATACAGGCGTAACAGAACAGATGGCGTTGGGCGCTTCCTTCGTGGATAACGTTGCCCTGCCCGCCTTCTTCTCCAACGCAATTGGCACCACGAGTGGCACTCTCTATCACTATACCCTGCCTGATAATGCCATCAACGACTGGCTCGTTGCAGAAGACAAGGCCCGTTATGGTGTTTACCCTGATCTGTTCGATGCAGATGGCTTCAACGCCGCTTTGATGCTGGTCGAAGGTTTGAAGGCGACCAACGGTGATGTCGGCTCTGAAGCATTAATTTCTGCCTGGGAAGGTTTAACATTCGAAGGTCCGAAGGGCACCATTGAAATCCGTGCTGAGGACCATGTGGCCATTCAGGACATGTACATTGTCACATTGCTCAATGTGGACGATCCTGATGCAAAGTTCTTTGAATATGTTAAGACCACCCGCCCGCAACCGCCCTGCCTCCTGCCCGAGGCACTCAAGGACCGCTGCGGCGATCTGCCCTACGGTTCACTAAGCGGACAGTAATTCTGTACTACAATGAATCCCTGAAGATTGATCAATCTTCAGGGATTCATTCCTGCCTGGAAGATGCGATGTCCTCTGACATACTTTTCGAAACAATCAACTTGAGCAAACACTTTGGCGCGCTGGTGGCGGTGGATAACGTCAGTCTCAAAGTGCGTAAGAACTCATTGCATGCCATTATTGGTCCCAACGGCGCGGGGAAAACAACGTTCTTCAATTTGTTAAGTGGAAATATCGAACCCACAAACGGACAGGTCATCTTCAAAGGACGCGATATCACACACCAACCCGTCCATCGCACGATCCACTCTGGAATCGGCCGCTCATTCCAGATCACCAACATATTCCCTACTCTCTCAGTCTTTGAAAATATCCGTCTTGCCGCGCAGGCCTTGGGGCGGGATAATTTCAAATTCTGGCAGTCTGCTTCGCGCTTCACACAATATGAAGCACGCACATGGGAGGTCATTGAAAAGGTCGGCTTGCAGGAGCGTGCTCAAACCCCTGCGCGAACTTTACCCCACGGTGACCAACGAAAACTCGAACTGGGCATGATCCTTGCCCCCGATCCTGAAGTACTGCTCCTTGACGAACCGACAGCGGGCATGGCTTCGGAACAGGTCCCTGAATTGATCGCGCTGATTCAGGATATTCAAAAAGCAGATAACAAAACAGTCATGCTGGTTGAACATAACATGAACGTGGTGATGCGAGTGTCCGATGTCATTACGGTCATGCATCTCGGAAGTGTGCTGGCAGAAGGGAGGCCCTCTGAAATCGCCGCGAACAGGGAAGTGCAGACAGCATATCTTGGCGGCTTATACGAGTTGAATGTATAAAACCATGGAATATATCCTCGACGTTCAAGGCATTCATACATTTATCGGGCAGTACCACATCCTGCAGGGCGTGGATGTGCGTGTCCCCGCAGGAAGCATCATCGCCCTGCTTGGGCGTAACGGTGCGGGGAAAACCACCACACTCAAATCCATTATGGGATTAACTCCGCCGCGCGAAGGTAAACTGACCTTTAATGGACGCGATATTCATCATATGCACTCATTTGATATTGCTTCACTCGGAATTGGATTTGTCCCTGAACATCGCGCCATTTTTCGTGACCTTACTGTCGAGGAAAATCTCAGGATTGCTGAACGTAAAAAAGGGGATTATGCCCGCAAACAGGAATTTATCTTCGAACTTTTCCCAGACCTCAAAAGGCTTATTATGCTTTCAGGAACGAACCTCTCCGGCGGTCAACAACAAATGCTTGCGATTGCCAGGGCACTTGTAGCCGATAACCATCTGCTCTTAATCGATGAACCCAGTGAAGGACTTGCCCCGGTCATTATTGAACATATGATGGCTGCCATCCGGCAACTTTCGAAAGATTCCACGATCATCCTCGTGGAACAAAACTTTCTGGTTGCCAGTCAACTTGCGGAATACTATGTCATTATTGAAGAAGGCCGCTCGGTTCGATCTGGCAGGATGGAAGATCTGGTCAATGACAAAGCCACCATTCATCGTTATCTCGGCGCTGCGTAAGGCGGGATGGCACATCGTACTCGAAGAGTATCCCGCCCCACGTTGCATGACAACCTCCTCCGCGCCCGGCAAGATCATCCTGTTCGGTGAACACGCCGTCGTGTACGGACGTCCTGCGCTGGCGGTGCCGGTCACGCAGGTCCATGCGGACGTGGAGATCGCCGCTTCGTCCCGCCCCGGCATCTGGATCGACGCCCC
>DATKED010000155.1:0-12017 GCA_035512375.1 Anaerolineales bacterium | reverse complement strand
ATGCGGTCTTTTGGATCGATCACCTGATAATCGTCGCGGGCAAGTTTGTTCAATACCTCGCGCTGGGGAAGGATGATCCGTCTCATTGCCAGTAAAACGCGTTTCAGCGCAAACAGCTTCTCGAGAGTTCGAGGTGATGGTCGGTCAAACACCTGGTCTTCGATCTGGTCGATGGCATCATCAATTTTTTCAACGGCGGGCATATAGCCTGCCACAAGGTTGTCAGCAATCCGGTATAGAAGGTGGTCGGCTCCATTCTGCACATTGCGCTCGTCACGGTCACAGGCAGCCCAGGTTTCATCAACCGCAGAGATCAAATGGTCGTGATGAGTGACAATATAGTTTTTCCCCAGGAAGATATCCAATTCGTCTATTTCAGTTTCCCACTCATCCCCGCTGAGTTCCGTATGCATGTAATTCAGCACGATATATAAGTAGTCTCCCCAATCATCGAGCTTGGGGATATGAGTTTCCTGCAACGCATCGTCAATTGCCAATGGATGAAATTTGAACTCCTGCAATACCGGCTGACAGATTTCAGGCGGTTCGCTGGCAAAATCCACCCATAGTAATCCCTGTTGGTGTTGTATCAGTTCAGGAAATTCTGCAGGAGGGATGTCTTTCCGTAGGGGCTTTCCAGGCGCATAATAGAGTGAACGGATCATGGGCACCTCAGGTGAGGAATAATTTCTTTTTTCATCATTTTCTTGATATTTTCTTTGAATTTCTTTAACTATCTGTATCCGTAATTAATTAAAATGAAAAACGCCTTGACAAAATCAAGATTTTGCCTATAATATTTTTAGTAATTGACAGATTGTTCAAAATTAGAAAGTTGGAACGCAAGAGTTGAATAATTTTAGATTATTCTTTCAATTATAAACCCTCTCGAATCTGACTTTTCAGGAGATCCTTCATGTACGCTGCGCCAACTCGTTGTCCCGTTTGTCGTTCCGAATTGACGGTTACCCGTTTACATTGCCCATCCTGCGATACCTCCATGGAGGGACAATTCACTGGTGGTCCATTCGCTCATTTGACTGCGGAACATTTGGACTTTATCGTGACCTTTGTGCGATGCGAGGGAAAGATCAATCGTATGGAACAGGAACTCGGTCTTTCCTACCCGACAATTCGGAACCGTCTACATGAAGTGATCCGTGTCCTCGGTTTTGAACCCGGCAAGGACGAAGTGGTTGAAATCAGCACTGAAAGACGGAGTACGGTGCTTGAAGACCTGGAGTTAGGAAAGATCTCAGCCGATGAAGCGATGCGCTTACTGCGCGGTGAGGAGGAGTAGATCATGTCCCGGATCGTTTCTGCTGGAAAGACTCCGAAGATCCAAATTGACGCTATTGACGGCGACCTGAACGTGGTGGGGTGGGATGGCGAAGACATCCTCATTAAGACTGATGAGGATGAACTTACGCTGACACAGAATGGCGATGAAGTTGTATTTTCGTGTACTGACGATGTTTCTCTACGCATTCCCAGGGATGCCTCTCTTTTTGTTCAGAGAATCGGGGGAGATGCGGCTGTGCGCGGGGTAGTAGGGCATCTTGAGATCAAGCAAATAGACAACGATCTTTCCATGCGCGATGTGGGCTCTGTGGCGATTGATACGATCCAGGCGGACTTTAGCCTGCGCGGTGCAAAAGGGAATCTGTATGTGAAGAGTGTCGGTGGGGATGTCTCTGTTCGCGATGTTGAAGGCAATATTACACTCGATTCTGTAGCGGACGATCTTGCATTGCGCGGCGCGCGTGGGAATATCAAGATCAATGTTGGCGAAGACGTAGTGATTTACCTCGAACCAAAGGTGGATGGCGCATACTCCGTCACAGCCGGTGATGATATTCTGCTGGTCTTGAAGCCAAACGCAAATGTGACCTTGTCCATGCATGGCGATGCAATTGACGTGGCTTGGCCCGGCATTGAAAACCAGGAGGATATAACAGAAAGAGTCCTCGTACTGGGTGATGGTTCTGCCAAGATTTCATTGAATGCTGGCGGTGACATCCGTGTGACCAATGATGCCGAGGCAGGCAACTCGGCTGAAGACTTTGGAAACTTCGCCGGAATGAATTTCGACTGGTCCGGCTTTGGCGAACGGATCTCTCGACAGGTGGAACAGGCAACTTCACGCGCAGCAAAACGCGCTGAAGAAGCCGCCCGACGCGTAGAACGACATGCAGAACGTCACGCACGTCGCTGGCGAGGAAATGTAAAGGTGGGTCGTTGGAATTGGGAGATGGGTCCGAAGGGTGTCCCTATACCTCCTTCATCTCCCTCCGAGCCTGTTGCCGATGAGGAACGCATGGCTGTTTTGAAGATGCTGGCTGAAAAGAAGATCACGGCTGAACAGGCTGAGCAGTTGCTTAACGCTTTGGAAGGAGGCAAATAATGTCCTCTGAAGAACGCAGGAAAATTTTGCAGATGGTGCAGGATGGTAAGATCTCTGCGGACCAAGCCGCGACGTTGATGCGCGCCCTCGACGCGGACGCGGATTCGACTGATTCCAAGATCGAAGTTTTTGAAACGGGAGCCGGTGCAGGCAGGGAAGGAACCGATGCGCCCGAGTTCGAAGAGGTCAAGGCGCGGGCGCGTCGCTTTGCCATGATCCCATTATGGGTCGGCGTCTTTGTTGCAGTGGCGAGTGCATGGGGAATTTATTCGGTTCAACAGAGTGCAGGCGTAAACTTCTGGTTCTTTTGTTTATTGGTTCCGTTATTGTTAGGTGTGTTATTGATTGCCCTTGGCGCAGGGGGACCGGGCTCGAAATGGTTATATGTAAACGTGGATCGGCGCAACGCGCAAGATTGGCCCAGGAATATCACTCTTGGTTTTCCATTACCGCTGGGATTAACTGCCTGGGTCCTGCGAAATTTTGGACACAACATACGCGGGATGAAAAATACGAATGTGGATGAGATTATCCAGATCCTGGATGCTACAGGTAAATCTGGTGCGCCTCTCATCATCAATGCAAATGACAGTGAAGGTGGGGAACATGTACAAGTCTACATCGGGTAAGGAGGTGTGAGATGGCAAGCTCTGAAGAAAGAATGAAGATTTTGAAAATGATCGAAGAGGGGAAACTTAGCGTGGAAGAAGGGACAAAATTGCTTGCAGCTTTAAGCGACAAACGCATATCCACTCCGCCTCGCGGGCCGGGGATGCCTGGTGGGCCGCGCTGGTTGCGCATCCGCGTAACGGATGTACGCACTGGCCGCTCGAAGGCGTCGGTGCAGATCCCGCTTGCACTGGTGGATGCCGGGATGAAGATCGGCGCGCACTTTGCGCCGGAGGTCGAGGGTGTGGATATGTCAAATGTCATGGATGCAGTGCGCACGGGGATGACGGGCAAAATTATTGACGTGACCGATGAAGAGGACGGGGAGCACGTAGAGATTTATGTGGAGTAAGTGCCAAGCAGCCTGACTTACATAAGTTCACCGCGTGTGAGCAAGTCAAACAATCCCGCGTCACGCGGGATTGTTTGACTCTTGAGGATGTGTTATCCTGCCCAAACTTTATCTAAACCTTAAAGGATAATGATGCAGAATACAAACCGTCCGACTGGAATGTTCGGCTTCACGATGGTTTGGCTGGGGCAGATCATCTCCGTCCTTGCCACGAACATGAGTGTGTTCGCGCTCACGATCTGGGTCTTTGAAAAGACTGGCAGTGCCACCGCGCTTGGCTTGATGCAGGTGTTTTTTATCACACCATTATTGATCATCACCCCGTTTGCCGGTGTGCTGGTGGACAGGCACAATCGCAAACTGATGATGATGGTCAGCGATCTGACAGCCGGACTGGCAACGATTTCTGTCCTCGCTTTGCAGGCGTTCGGGGTTTTGGAAGTCTGGCATCTTTATACCGCGGCGGTCTTTCAGGGACTGGGGAATGCATTTCAATGGCCCGCCTATTCTGCGGCAATCAGCACCATGATCCCAAAGGAAAATTATGGGCGGGCGAACGGTATGATGTCGCTTATTGACATGGGACCCGGAGTTCTGGCTCCCATGCTGGCTGGGGCACTTCTCCCGCTGATCGGCTTGACCGGAATTTTGTCGCTGGATGTCACTACATTCGTATTGGCGATCTTAGTCCTGCTATTTGTGCACATTCCGCAACCGCGGCGTACCGCGGAGGGGGCGCAAACACAAGGCAATATTTTTAAAGAAGCAGTATTTGGGTTTCGGTATATCTTCGCGCGTCCCAGCCTGTTGGGTTTGCAACTGGTCTTTTTCTTTGGCAATCTTTGCACGGGCATTGCCTTTACCGTCCTCGCACCAATGATCTTGCTGCGCACCGGCAACGACAGTGTCAGCCTGGGATTGGTCCAATCGGCGGGAGCTATTGGCGGGATTGTGGGAGGTGTGCTTATGAGCGCTTGGGGCGGCTTTAAGCGCAGAGTCCACGGTGTGCTGGGAGGCTGGATCATCGCAAGTTTTTTCTTTGCATTGATGGGATTGGGCACTTGGGTTCCATTCTGGGTGGCTACGAATGCATTGTCCGCGCTTTTTGTCCCGTTGATCAATGGCTCGAATCAGGCGATCTGGCAATCGAAGGTCGCGGCGGATGTGCAGGGACGCGTCTTCTCTGCGCGCACGTTGATCGCCTGGCTCACCAATCCCATTTCACCATTGATTGCCGGCACGCTTGCAGATTATGTTCTTGAACCGGCCATGCGCGTGCCGGGTGGGCTTTCCTCTTCCTTTGGGTGGCTCATTCCCCCCGGACCCGGGGCTGGCATGGGGCTCCTGATCTTCTTCAGCTGCCTCGGCGGGGTCCTGGCCGGGCTGACGGGATACTTCATTCATTCGATCTGGCACGCAGAAGATCTCCTGCCGGATCACGACACGCTGGCAACCAAGCCATCTGAGAACTCAGCATAGTGTCTCCGGTCATTTGAAATGACTTTACAAGAAAAACCTCCGTCCTGAGGGTTGTCGTCTCCTATTCGCTGTGATATGCTCGCAGGCCATGTGGAAATGGAGCTTTTCTTTTCGCCGTCCAAGTGGCATGCGAGGTCTCTTCATGATCTGGCTCGGCCAGGTGGTCTCGGGAATTGCCTCAAGTATTACGGCGGTTGCATTACCAATTTGGATATTTAGCATCACAGAGAGTGGGATAGCGGTTGGGCTTTTGGAGTTCTTTTTCTTTGGCTCCTATCTATTGACTGTGCCATTCGCAGGCATCTTAATAGACCGCAATGACCGCAAAAGAATGATGCTTGTGTACGATTTTTTATCGCTTGCCGGGCTGGCTGTCTTGCTGGTCCTTCAGACGGCTGAACTGTTGGAGGTTTGGCATTTATATGTCGCTGCCGTCCTCCAGGGCGTGGGCTCTGCCTTCCAATCGCCCTCTTATGCAGCTGCCATCACGACGATGGTTTCCAAGAAGCAATACATCCGCGCCAATGGTCTAATTGCTTTGCTCTACGATATACCCTGGATTTTTGGTCCAATTCTGGCAGGGGTGATGTATCTGGTTGTTGGATTAAGTGGAATTCTGGCCATTAATTTGCTTGCGTTTGTAATTTCGATTGGTGTTTTGCTTCTTGTAGATGTTCCCCAGCCTCCCAGAACGGTGGAAGGAGAGCTATCGCACAGCAAGTTTTTGAGTGAAGCGATGTATGGGATCAAATACATTTTCCAACGTCCCAGCCTGCTGGGTCTTCAGCTGATCTTTTTTACAGGGAATGTGTTTTCAGGGATCGCTTTATCTGCTGCGGTGCTCTATCCAATGATTCTGCTGCGTACTGGCAATGATACTCAAATCCTTGGAGCGGTCCAATCTGCCGGTGCATTGGCGTCTGTGGTGGGAGGTATTTTCCTGACCACATGGGGAGGCATCAAGCGTCCTGCTCGTGCCATCATTCTGGCCTGGGTTATTTCCAGTCTTCTTGGTATGACCTTGCTGGGTCTAGGTCAAGTCATGTTGATCTGGCTGATTGCGGTCGTTGTCGATTCGATATTTGACCCTATCGTCAATGTTTCCATGGATGCCTTTTTGCAGGCGAAAATCCCGCCTGATGTGCAAGGTCGTGTCTTTTCCGCCAGCGACTTCATCGCACAGGCGATGATCCCTTTTGCCCCATTGCTGGCTGGTTATTTCGGAGATAGAATTTTTGAACCGGCGATGGGCACGGGAGGTGCTCTCGCAAACATGTTTGGCTGGCTGGTAGGAACGGGTCCAGGTTCCGGGTTCGGATTGTTGATCCTTCTCTGTGGTATTGGCGGGACATTGGTGGGACTCGCCGGATATTTGATCCCTTCCATTCGCAATATAGATAAATTGTTACCAGACTTTCGGCGTCTGTCTCCCGTAGCAATGAGTAAACGAAATCACGGCTTGAGGATAAGGAAACAGACCCGTAAGACAAGAAAGATCATTCACAGGGTCGTAAGAGTACGTGGCTCCTTGCCGCCGAACGAATAGCTCAGGCTTTTTGGAACCAAAAATAACTCATCCGAGATGGTCCGTTGGCAAGTTATTTTTTGCTTTAAAGAAACTTCAGAGACCTATTAATTCATTAAATCTTCCATCAGTTCCATGGGGACGACTGCCGCGCCGACAATGCCTGGACCGGTATGCACACCAAGCACCGGTGAAATCTGCCTGACTTCAAATTTGGCAATATTCAATTTTGCTTTTAACTCATTTGCCAATATCTCTGCCTTTTCGGCGAAGCGACCATGGAGCACAGTGACCCAAACAGGTGTGTGGGCGTACTTGTTGAGGAGGTGCTCTGCAATCGCATTTATGGATTTGCCTAGTGTGCGCCCTGTGCTGACTGTGCTGTACTTCCCATCGCTATCCACTCTTATGACCGGTTTGAGGTTCAGCAATGCTCCTGCCATCGCTTTGACTCGCCCAATGCGTCCGCCGCGCGCCAGATACTCGAGAGTGTCGAGTGTATAGATCACTTCGGTCTTGTCGCGGATTCTTTCAAGCCGCTCCTGAATAACGTGCATTGCCCAATCTGCTTTGGATGCCAGTGCGGCGGCCATTACTTGAAATCGCTGGCCCCCGGAGAGGGTCAGTGTGTCCCAGTAATTAACATTCGCTACAGCCTTCACCTGTTCTCCGCCGTCACGCGCTGAATTGATCGTGCCGCTCAAGCCCGAAGAAATATGTATCGAAAAAATTTCCTTTTCCTTCTCGGCAAGTTTTTGATAGAGCTCTGCAAAGATTCCGCCTGAGGGTTGCGCTGTTGTCGGGATGACAGGACGCATGGCTTCCAGGCGGTTGTAAAAATCATCTGCCGAAATTTCGGCAGAGTTCAGCTCACCTTCAGGGAATTGGATGAACAACGGCGCCTGTGTCACATTCAGTTGTTCGAGTTCTTCGGCAGACATATCCGCCGCGCAGTCAGTTACGATTTTCATGTTTGTCTCCTCTTGTGGTGTTATCGATTCGCTCTCACTTTTTCAACAGACTCTTCAACAATAGCCTTGTGATTTCACGCCCAACTTTTCCCCATTTGGCGCCTTCTGGATCAAGCAGGCTTTGCAGCAACAGGCCCATGGCTGTTGATACGATCATGCGGGAAGCAAGTTCAGGATCCACTTCGACGAAAGAACCTTCATCCACACCTTTTTAATTAACGATGTAAAGTACTTATGGTATCGACGATAGGGAACAATGCTTGCCTCCCCAACTTTTTTATCCCGGCTGGCTTGCAGCCAGAACTCAAGGAACATGAGGAGCCCTTCACCGGCTGCTCCAAAGATGTAAGGAAATGCCTCGGTCAGCTGCATAAATGTTTCAGGGGCAGTTTTATCTTTTGAGGCATCGATGGCGTTGTCAATCGCTTGCAGCCAGCCATCGAGCAATGCAATAAAAAGCGTCTGCTTACTCTCAAAATGGTGATAGAACGCGCCTTTGCTGATTCCTGTCTCTGCACAAATATCGTCCACGCTGGCATTGTTGTAGCCGCGAGTAGAAAATAATTTGATCGCTGATTCAAGAATTCGTGCACGTGTCTCTTCACTGCGCTGTTGGATCCACTGCCTTGTTCCCGGGAATATAAAACCGACCAGTCGGTTTGCTTTTAATGCCAAATGATTGCACTGTCAAGAGGTAAACAAAATAAAGGGTTAAATCAAAAGCGACGGCAATCGCCGTCGCTTCTTTCAAGAACCAGTCACGCAGGCTTATATGCTGTGATCTTCGCGCTATAAACTGCTTTGTATACATCCTCACGCGCGATGGTTGTTAATTCAATTGTGTTGCCCATATCAGTAATTGCAGAATCGATCATTTCCTTTTCAAAGAAGACAGGTGTGATGGAAATGTTTGTAAAGCCAGCTGTTTCCATTATGCTGATGTAATCCTTTGCTTCGACCGCGCCTGCCACGCACCCGGCCCACGCGCTCAGACTCTTCTTGATCGTCTCGGGCAATGGGCCGTCTGTGACGATGTCAGATACAGCGAATTTTCCACCAGTTTTAAGTACGCGGAACGCTTCTGCTAAGACTTTGGATTTATCTGGCGCAAGATTGATCACGCAGTTCGAAATGACGACATCCACGGTGTTGCTTCCGACCGGCAAATCTTCGAGATAGCCCTGACGAAATTCCACGTTCTGGATGTTCAACCGTTTCGCCCCGGACCTGGCGCGTTCGATCATTTCGGGAGTCATATCCACGCCGATTACATGTCCCGTCTCGCCGACTTTCTTCGCGGCGAAGAAGCAATCGAGTCCTGCACCCGAGCCGAGATCGAGGACAGTTTGACCCCGCTCCAGCGATGCGAGCGTAATCGGGTCGCCGCACCCGTAGCTGACGGTGGATCCGCCATCGGGAAGCGTGGCAAGCAAATCGGCGGGGTAGAGACTGCTTTCGGTGCTACAACAGTCCGAAGGTCCGCAACAGGAAGCCGAGTTTTTGATCCGTTCTGCATAATGCTCCCGAACGGTCTCATGGATGGGGGTTTTGGTTGTCATGGTTTTCTCCTTTTGATTCGTGGCAACAATTTATATAGAAGATTGTCTATGTGTTTTCGCAAAAAAATTACCAATAAGTTCTCTCTGTCCATCACATGATGAACAGAGACCTACTTTTAGCAGCAGCCACCGCCGCCACAGCAACCGCCTTCGCATTCTTCACCACCGCAGTTACCAAGTACATTCAGTTTGTTCATTGCATTCACCTCCTTTCATATAGACGTTTGTCTATTGATTTAGGCAAAAAAAGAGGCGGTTACCTGTTAACGACCTTAATAACCGCTTCTGTTGCCTTCTCCTCTGGCGCGAATTTCAACATGATCTGTCCACAGCAAACCGCGACATTCTGTTGATTGAGAGTGTAAAAAGTTTGCTTGCCCTCTTCGCGAACATCAACCAGACCTGCCTCGCGCAGGATGGCAAGATGGTGTGAGACGGTGGGTTGGGAGACATCCATTTTCTCAACAATTTCACCTACTGATATCCAACAACAACAACACGCGCTCATGATCTTCTGGCGGGTTTCATCTGCAATGGCTTTCGCAAACAGGACAGGGTTCGCTTTCATAGACGTTTATCTATTTGAGATTATATCGAAGATTGTCTATTTGTCAAGGGATCGTTGACACGGATTGAAAACCATTCTATAGTAGAGAACAACCAAGGAGGCGACATGAGTAGTGATGCGGTTCGGGCGCTCATTCTTTCAGGCGGCGGTGGACGCGGCGCGTTCCACGCGGGTGTTTACAAGTATCTGATGCAGAAGAACAAGCAGAATGTTGATCCGGATCATGCCGGGACGTGGGAGCCGCAGATCGTTGTGGGCACATCCATCGGTGCGGTAAATGGCGCGGCGATTGTGCAAGGCATGTCTGCCGATCAGTTGGTTGACGTGTGGAAATCGCTTGAGGAGCAGGATATTCAAGGGTTGCCACCAGGGATGCGTGGCATCGCGCGCTGGGCTACCCGCGCGATCTTCAAAGAGATGATGGACGCGAAACTTCCGCAGGTCAAGCCGGAGGAAGCAACTTCGCCAATTCCAAAGGAGTTTTGGCCGCCATTGCCTTTGCTCCCGCACTGGGCAGCTGAAAAGTTAATCGGATACTGGATCAACCTCCTCGATACTGGTCCTCTCCGCAAAACTCTCTTCACCCGTTTTGGTCTGGATGAAGAAAGGCTGGCTGTCAGTGACAAAGCTCTTCTCATTGCTGCAACCAAGGTGAGAACAGGTGAGCGCGTCCTCTTCAGCAACCGGGAAGTGGTGGATCACAAACGCGGCGAGCTCCGCCGCGATGTTTTCCCTGGTATCACCGCCGACCGGATCATGGCTTCGTGTTCGATCCCTCTCGTCTACCCATGGACATTTGATCCGGGCACGGAGTCCTTCTACTGGGATGGGGCGCTGGTTGCCAATACTCCACTCGGCGCGGCAATGGATATGATGGGTGGAGATGCAAGCGCTCCCGCAGAAGTTGTAGTGGTCATGATGACACCCTGGTGGGAAAGCGGCGATCCCGCGCCAGCGAAGACCCAGGCAGAACCCAAGTCCTTTGGCGATGCCATTACCTGGATGCTCGATTGGATGTTGCTGGCTTCGTTCCGGGAGAATCTAAAAATGATCCGGGCTTTTAACGAGCTGGCGATCCGTGAACGTAAGGATGATAGTCCCCCGTATCGTTACCGCCTTGTCACTCCATTAATTGTGTCCCCACGGGATTTTCTTCGGGCCGAGCGGATCATTGATTATGATGGCGATGTATCCGCCCAATTGATCGATGAAGGCTACAAAGCCGCGCAAACTGCCTTCGAAAAGACTTTTCCGATTTCGCAGGCCCGATCTGTTATTCCTCTTTGAGTTACAACAAAATGCTCCCTACCTAATTCCGCGCGACACGGACGACATGTACGCCTATTGGTTCGCTCTTTCCCTTGAGCTCCATTTGACGGCGTTCCAAATCTCCCAGATTCAGTCTGGCAGCGGAGTAAGTCGCATCGCTGATGAGGATCTCGCCGGGTCCAGCCTCGGAAGCGAGCCGCGCGGTCGTGTTGACACTATCTCCAAGTGCAGTGAAATCCATTGGGCTGTCCTCGCCTCCCACTATGCCGACATAGGCTGGGCCGGTGTGGACGCCGATCCCCACGGGAAGCCAGGGTCCTTTGGCATCGCGGTGACCGGTGAGTCTCAGAAGTTCCTGGGCTGCTTCGACAGCCCGGCGAGGATGTTGTGGTCCTGTAAAGCCTGGAATGAAAAGACCGATCGCTTCATCCCCCATAAGGCGGTCAACCATTGCGTCTGCCTGTATCAGCACACGAGTCGCAACAGTATAAAAACGATTTATCTGCTGGCTGAACTCTCGCGCGCTCATTTGTTCCGCCAGCGTTGTGGAACCGCGCACGTCTGCAAAGAGCATGGACAGAACGACTTCAGCTCCGCCAGGATGCTCGAATTTTTCACAGGGTACGCAGAAGCGGGGATTGTATCTGGACTGCTCCCTGCCAAGCAAGCGCATGAGGGAGCCTCCCCAGCCTTTGAACGGTGAAGCACACATCTTGCATCGAGGATCGGATGGAAGACTCCGCATGAGATGACGAAAATGGCGAGGAATAGCCTCGCCCTCGGTCAGCATTTTGTACCACTGTTGCTCAACAGTTGGTTCCGTGGGCATAATTCTCTCCAAGCGTAATTATACGGCAGTGAGCGATTCTCAGGCTCTTTGGTTAATGTATTGGCTCACGACTACAGGCTAAGCGCTATTTGCTCGTCAAACTCTCCAGCCTATCAATGTAATCTCCCAAAACTTCAAATGCATCTTCAATTGGTTGTGTGCTGGTCATATCCACACCCGCGATTTTGAACACTTCCATTGGCGGCCTGGAAGAACCTGCTTTCAGGAAATCAATGTGATCTTCAGCAGCATTCGGTTCGCCGCTAAGAATCCGCTTGGCAATGGTATTTGCAGCGGAAATGCCAATTGCATACTGGAAGGAATAGAAGTCTATGTAGAGATGCGTAGTGAATGTTCCCCAGGTGATGCCAACCCGTTCGCGGTCCAGATTC
>DATKED010000154.1:0-20885 GCA_035512375.1 Anaerolineales bacterium | reverse complement strand
CCCAGGGCAGTTGGACAAAAATCAATTTCCAAGTAAAATAGCGCCTCTTGTGAAAGGAGTAAGAATGCTTAAATTTCGATTAGTAGTTGGTTTACAGATACTGATGATGGGAGCCTTGGTGCTCAGTGCATGTGGTGCAACAGCCGCGGACCTCACACCGACGGTGACGATCAACCCGGATGAAATCCGCACACAGGCCGTGGGGACATTCGCTGCGGATCTAACCCTGACCGCCTTTGCGGCACCCACCGATACACCTGCCGCCACACTGACACCCTTGGCATCCTTCACACCCGCCGTCACCAGCACGGGCGGCGCGGCATTTGGGTCCACGCTCCCAGCCGCGGGTGGCACAGCGTCGTGTTATGGACTTGCTTTTGTCAGTGATGTGACCATTCCGGATAACACACCAATGACGTCTGGGCAGACTTTTACAAAGACCTGGAAGGTGAGGAATGCAGGTTCGTGCGCCTGGGATGCAGGATTCAAATTTGCATTTACAGGCGGTGAGTCAATGGGCGGTGCTACGTTTACTTTGCCATCATCCGTTGCGGCAGGTGCGGTGTATGATATTTCGGTTCCGATGACCGCCCCAAACAATACGGGCACACTACGCGGCAACTGGCGGATGTCCACCGCCAGTGGACAATTTTTCGGCGATGAAGTCTATGTCCAGGTTGTGATCGGTGGCGGAGCGGCCCCAACCAATACAGGCGGAGCGCCAGCGGCGACCTCCACGACAGCTCCAGCTGAAGATACTGAAACGCCCACACCTTAAGTAAAAGATCCCTTCTCGATCGAGAAGGGATCGTATTTTATATCAACTAAAAGACTTCGAGAGTTCCGCGTTTCTTGGCTTCGACTTCAAACACCGCAAACAGAAGATAACCCAGCACGGCATAGACCAAACCAACAGCAAGTTCACCCAGCAGCAAGGGCATCACCTCCCCAAGGCTGGCTCCCTGGACAAGCAAGCGCGCCGCGGAGATCCCGCGCGTCAGTGGAAGTACAGAAGAGGTAGCCTGCACCCAGGCGGGAACCTGTTCAAGGCGTATATTCGCACCGGAAAAGATCAGCAAGAGGAAATACACAAAATTATTTACGAACATCACGTTCACGGTAATGAGACTTAAACAGCCCATCAGAAGTCCAAGCCCGCAGGTACTGATCGTTGTGATGATGATCGTCAGTGCGAGGGCAGGGATGTTTGTATTCGAGAGGTCGAGCCCCATCAGCAGGACACCCCAGGTAAAAGCGATCACCACACCCAGCGCGCCGTCCAGAATGTTCATGAAGGCGCGGCCCATGAATACAACCAGCCGGTTCGCAGGTGTGCCGAGGATATAACCCAGCGTTCCGCTATCGCGGTCGCCGCCAATACTCATGGTCATACCGTAGATGCCGCTGACCGCCGCGATCTGGAGCGCGTTCCCAACGATGTAGAACGAGGAATTACCTGGGCCGGTGGCAAATGTCCCGAGATAAACAAAGAAGAACATCTGCGCCAGCGGCATGAGGATCTTGGATGCCATGTATTGAATGGGGCGCATCCAATGAAAGAGGGCGATGTAGGAAAGGAGCGCGCCCTGCCAGAACAGACGGAGGTTGTTGGAGAGAGCTTTCATTCCATTCCCAGGGTTGCATCGGCGCGGGCTTTGTATAGCATCAGCTTGAACAAGCGCGAGGCAATCAGCAAGTCAATGAGCGAGAAGAACAGCATCATGCCCCAGGCAAAAAAAGTCTCATTGAGGGACGCGCCCCCAGTTGAGGTTCCATGCAGGGCAACTGCTGCCCAATATGGCGGCAAGATGTATGAAATAGGGGTTGTCCAGCCTGGTAAAAGAGCAACAGGGAAGAGAAAACCACAAAGAACGTAGACAGGGAACTCCATTGAATTTTGCCAGGCTCGCACGCCAGGGTTCATCACAAATACAGGCGCAATGATGAGCCCAAAGCTGATGAACGCAATGACCGCAAGAATTATAGAAACAACAAATAATGGAGGCTGTTGTATATCAAGCGAGTAACCAAACGCAAATGCCGCGATGAAGTAGCCCAGCACCATCGAGAGCAGTGACTGAGTGACATTCGCAAGATTCTTTCCAAAAATGATGACCTCGAACGGAGTGGGGAGCGCCACGAGCGACTCAAGCGTTCCTGTCCAGCGCTCGAAGTTGATACTGTTCCCTGAGATAAACAACAGGCTGGACCATAATCCCGTTAACCCGCTCCCCACCACGACGAACATCGCGGCGTCCGGTCCTTTATCCTTGAGCATCCACAAGCCAAGCAGCGCGATGATGATGGGCTGGAAAAGCACGGTGAAGAGAATGAAGCCGTCCGTCATCTGCTGGCGGATGTTCATCTCAGCCACGACGAGAATGGTCCGCCAGTATTTGACAAGCATGCGGATGTTCATATCTTCCCTCCCACCAGACGGACATAGGCATCCTCCAGCGTTGGTTCGCGGACGATCACCCGCCCTACTTTCAACCCATCGAGCGCTGACATCACGTCCGGGACCGCCTCTGCCCCGCGGGCTGTCTGGATCAGCAATATCTGCTTTTGTCCCTGCTCCTCCACCGAGAGCGAATCGGCAAACGGGAGTGCGCGCAGTTTATCGAGTGCGCTTTCGGGCGCGCCGAACGTTTCCACTTCGACGACATTCAGATCGCGAACATGAGTCTTGAGTCCGCCGGGCGTATCGAGAGCGATAATGCAGCCATGGTTGATGACCGCGATCCGGTCACAGAGCGCGTCCGCTTCGAACATGTAATGAGTGGTGAGCAGAATGGTCTTTTTCTCGGACTGCAAATTGAGGATCACCTGACGAAACTCACGCGCCCCGACCGGGTCAAGCCCGAGCGTGGGCTCATCGAGGAAGAGGACATCGGGGTCGTGCAAGAGCGTACGCGCCACGTGCAAGCGTTGTTTCATGCCGCGCGAGTAACCCTGCACTTTTTCGTCGCCGCGTCCGTTCAAGCCGACCATTTCGAGCAGAAAGGGGATCCGCTTTTTGGTCACATCGGGGTCGATGCTGTAGAGACTGGCAAAGTAACGCAGGTTATCGATACCGGAAAGCCGCCAATACAAGCCGCGCTCGCCTCCAAAAATGAACCCAATGCGCTTGCGGACCTCCTCCGCCTGGGCAACGACATCGAAGCCTTTCACTGAAGCGTTCCCCGCTGTTGGGATGAGGAGCGTGGTCAACATCTTGACGGTGGTTGTCTTACCCGCTCCATTCGGTCCCAGCAAGCCAAACAGTTCGCCTTCCTCGATCTCAAGAGAGACATCGTCCACCGCCACAATTTCCTTGGTCGTGCGCTTGATCACGCCAATGCTCGACTTAAACGTGCGACGAAGATGTGAGACTTCGATAGCGTTCACTAAAGTGCTGTGCATTCGATTCCTTAGTTTTGGGGTGTGGCGATTGTACACGATTAAACAAAAGTGATCTGTTTTAAGAGCGCTCGAGATGACTCTCAACAAAAATGGCGCAGGTCAGTAGACCATGCGCCAGCGCGAAGACAAAAGCAGACGAGTCAACTCGTCCGCTTCCTTATAGGCAGCACTGGCTAGATCCCGGCATTGCTCAGGATGGTCATCATTTGGGAGAGCATCATGGTGAGATTGGGATGAGATGTTTCGAAGTGGTCCATGGCATCCTGTAAACGCTCGAGCATGGGCTCATCCGTTTCCGCTTTTTCGCCTGAGCGTTGAAGCAGGCTGCGAATATCTGCGTCGAGGTGACGGAGCCTCTCGCGTTCTGATTCATCCGTGACATCAATCTGCTCAAGCTCATGGTGAAGTTTTTCGAGGAGTTCATGAAGGTTCTGGTTCTGGTCAGACATGGAAGAGCATCTCCTTTCCATCGATCGAAACGATTGGCAATCTATATTTCTATTTTACAACGTTTTGATCCCACAGCAGAGTAATGGAATAATGGATTTCCCTACCTATCCCTCTGACGTGGTAAGTCATATACTTATCATACCCTAGTAAACATTAAAAAAGGAGAAATGCCATGTCAGGTGAACAGATTTTGGTTTGGATCGTGATCGGTGGAATCGCAGGAATTCTGGCAGAAGCACTGGTAGGCGGATTAAGGTCTGGTCTGATCGGAGCGATAGTGGTCGGCATCCTGGGCGCAATCATCGGCGGCTGGCTGTTCGGCGTGTTTGGTATCAGCGTCGGCACCGGGATCCTGGCTGAGATTATCAAAGCGTTCATCGGCGCGGCGCTCTTACTGTTAATCCTGCGCAGTACCCGCAGACTGTAGTAACGATACAACCGTCATTGAAACTTCCTGAAGCAATCTCTTATTCCTCGGAATTTTGTCAATCGAAAGAAGACTGCCACGCCGCCAGACGAGCGCTGGCATATCGCAGTGACGGTAATTTAATACAATATTTCCTGGTTTGCCTGCTCGATCTCTTCGTAAATTTTCCTGACATCTTCCTTCATCTCGGCAGAGACCCCGGCGGTCTGTGGAATGAATTTGACCATGTCACGTGCCTGCCGGAACAAGTCTTTGACTCCAGAAATATAGGAAAGGTCATTCTTGCCCAATTCGGGAGGGATGGGGAATTCGCGCGCTTGTTGGATCAACTGACGGGCGCGGATGACACGTTCAGCAGCAGGGATAAGTTTTGCCATAAGTTCTCCTCAAGTTGATTTTACTACGAGGTCAATCCAGCAAAGTGGACAAACCCTCTTGACAAAGCAATAGCAGTGCTGTAAAATGCAATCGGTTGCATAAGTCAAGGAGTCATGAGTAATAAATCCGTCCGCACGATCGCTGATATCGCCAGGCTGGCTGGGGTTTCCAAGTCCACCGTCTCACGGGCATTGAACGACAGCCCGCTGATCGGCGAGGACACGAAGGCAAAGATCCGTTCCCTGGCACGCGAGCACAATTTCCAGATCAACGCCCCCGCCCGCCGCTTAAGCATGAAGCAGAGCCGCACCATTGCC
Organism: Anaerolineales bacterium; assembly: GCA_035512375.1. Lineage (GTDB taxonomy): Bacteria > Chloroflexota > Anaerolineae > Anaerolineales > Villigracilaceae > Defluviilinea. Next base: position 15,911 of record DATKED010000154.1, on the reverse strand, counting down.
TTTGTGACCCATGCCTATCATAAAGACTTCTCCGTGGCAGACCTGTTCGGGCTTGAGATCATGGGCGGCATCTCCATTGGACTGGCACGCCGCGAATATGATCTGCTGGTCATCCATGTGGACCCATACGACACCAAATGGACGCATCAATACTTCGACACAGGCCGCGTGGATGGATTTATCCTGATGACCGCCACGCGCAAGCAGAACCATGTAAAAGCCCTCCTGGAAACCCATGCTCCATTCATCGTCTGGGGCATCCCTCAACCGAGACAAAAGTATTGTTCGGTAACAGGTGATAACCTCAGCGGCGGCAGGCTGGCGGCGGAACATCTGATCGCGGTGGGGAGAAAGCGAATCGGGTTTATTGGCGGTCCTCCTGAAGAGATGGAAGTTCAGCACCGCCTGGCAGGTTATGAGGCTGCTTTGAAGGATGCGGGCAGAGATATAAATCAGGTACTTATTGAATATGGCGATTTCTCGAATACGTCCGGCGCGGACGCAATTCAGCGATTACTCAAAAAAGCTCCAGAGCTCGACGCGGTGTTCGTCAACAGTGATCTGATGGCAATCGCAGCCATGGACGCGATCCGCGAAGAGGGACGCCGCGTGCCGGAGGATATTGCCGTGGTCGGTTACGACGATCTCTCCATCGCCGAGCACAGCAATCCCCCTCTGACGACGATTCGGCAGAACATCCCGCTGGCAGGAAAGTTGCTGGCACAGAACCTGATCGAGTATCTGCAGACCGGCATGGTGACGAATGTTTCCATTCCTGTGGAATTGGTCGTCAGAAAGTCTGCATGAGTCTCAGACTCTTTTTTTAGGTGAGTTTGCAACCGATTGCATAAAGTTGGATCCAACTGCTTAAACAGAAAGGAAAAGAAAATGAATATCCATCCGTCCTTCACCAATATCCGCAGTCATCTATCTCACAGGTTCTTTACCCTACGGACAGCCGCCTTGCGAGATTCACTGTGGGGAAATATGATCGGTAAGAATACGAAACTGGTAATCTTCCCAGAAGAAGCACCGGAGAAAAGCCCAAACAGAAAATTCATCGGGAGGGATGACATCCCTGTTGAACAGATCGTTGGCACTGTTAGCAGACAGAGCGATTTCGACCATAAGTTCCGCCCACTCAACAAGCATTTGCGCGACCGCTGGGTAAATGTCTACCTCACGCTTGAGCGCGACGGCTGGTCGCCTATTCTCGTGTATAAGGTTGGAGATCACTATTACGTGGAAGACGGACACCATCGCGTCTCAATAGCCCAGGCGCTAGGCATGACGTTCATCCAGGCAAAGGTCTGGGAGTATCCCTGCCTGGCAAAAGAACCAAAGAAGTGTCAGCCCGAACCCTGCCCGGAACGAAGCTCCGCGAAGGTGTATGTCGGGGTAACCGAAGGGCCTCATTAGACACAAAACAAATACCTCAGAGCGTTAACAACTCTGAGGTATTTTCATTTATAGCTGAGCCAGGGCAAATCGCAACCCGGTGAGGAACTACCTGCGTTTGCGCGGGAGGGAAAGATGAATTCTTACTGAGATACGCTGGAGAGCAGGTTTTGAAATGGAAATTGCAGACAGGAGGCTGACGACAGCCCCAATCACCCTATCTTTAAAGCTTAACATATCGTCTCCTTTCTGATCATCCCTGGTATTTGCAGAACAGGAAGGAGATGATAGAAAATCAGCAGCTGTTCTCCAAATACCAGGAAGGCCAATTTCGATTACCTACCATGTATAACGAGAGGCAGGCAGACATACTATGACGTATGATAAATCTAAGATTAGAAAAATCTTCTTCCAGGGAAACGATCAGCCCCCTTCTCGTGGAAGAGGGCCGGGCTCATGCGCGCAAAGTCGAGGCTAGATCTCCTGAAGGACTTTCTTTGCTGCTTCAACCGCCTCCGAGACGCGATCGAGTTGTTCGATCAGCACATCCTGGCCTCTATGTTTCAAATCCTGAGACTTGCCTCTGACGCTGCCTTTAAGGTGGCTAGCCTTGGACACAACCTGTGAGACCGTATCCTTGACGCCTTCGGTCGTGCGGTCGCGCAGATCGATGGCTTTGTCTTTGATCTCGGCCCTCATCTCTTCGCCGGAGCGAGGCGCAAGCAGCATCATCGCCGTAGCGCCGATCAGGCCGCCGACCACGATCCCGGTCAGCACATGCCTGGTCGTGCCCGACATCTCCTGAACCTGCCTGTTATCATAATCATAATTGTTCATCTTACTCTCCTTCTCTGTATTCCGAATTTAAGTTCCCGCTCGCAACAAGCGGATCACCTGATACCAACAGACGCGCGGCATTAAAATGCTGCGTAATTGTTATAACGCTGTGAATGCCTGGTTGTTATGCAGGAGTTTTCACTCAGAGCAAGGGCTATAATTTCTGTATGAGCACAGCTCATTTCGTGTTCCTGGGCAGGCTGAGGGACTTCCTGCCACGCGCTCAGCGGGAGCAGGGTATCCGCGTGGATTTTCGGGGGCGTCAGTCCCTCAAGCATTTGGCTGAGTCGCTCGGCGTGCCTCATCCTGAGATCGGAAAGGTGCAGGTCAATGGGCAGAGATCTACACTGAGTACGATCACCGACGACGGCGACAGGGTTGAGGTTCATCCGATTCCAAATGGCTGCCCGATCGAGCCGCACTTCTTGCTCGATAATCATCTCGGAAGACTGGCTGCCTACCTGCGGATGCTGGGATTTGACTGCCTCTATCGCAATGACTACGATGTTGAAGAACTGGCTGGCATCCTCCAGCGGGAAGAACGGATCCTTCTCAGCCGCGACCGGCGACTGCTCATGCGAAAGGTCGTCACCTATGGGTACTGCCCGCGCTCCCTCGACTCGCTGGAGCAGCTGACCGAGGTCATCCAGCGCTTCGATCTCGCCAGACGCATCGCCCCTTTTCATCGCTGCCTGCGCTGCAACCATCCGCTGGAGGCAGTCTCGAAAGAAGATGTACTTGACCGTCTCGAGCCGCTGACGAAGCTATATTTCGATGAATTCCAGATCTGCCCAGCCTGCAAACAGATCTACTGGAAAGGCTCGCATTATGAACGGATGCGGGGTATCGTCGAAAAAATGACCCAAGCCTCTTCCTAATTTTGCCCGGAAAGCGCCAAGTCACAATACTCCGGCCTCACCGTCTGGAATGGCTCAAACTCGATCCGCTTGCCGATGTTATCGCCGGTGCCGGGTCCCATTCCCGAGGGTCCGCTGGGGTCACCCCAATAGTTATTTTCTCCGTGGGTGCCATAGGCAGACAGGGCGGCTGTCCAATTCGGGTCACCGGGAAAGGCTGTGGTGTTGTTGGCAAAACAGGAATCGTGGATCTGGATATTCTCGTGAAAATCCTGAAAGACACCACTGGGATGTGCCTCCAACGTGGCTTCATAACCAGGGATCAGGGTTGCCATCTGAATATACGTGGACCTCTGGTCTATTTCATCCAGCGGATTGCCATCTTCATCCATCGTCCCATTTGTAACGGGGTTGTTGATGTAAATCGCGCCGCCGTGATAGTCGGCATGATTTTGATAGAACTGCCCGCGCAGCACAGAGACGTTGACGTGCTCCAAATAGAGCGCGCCGCCGCGGCTTCCGGTGCTCGCATTTTTGAGGAACAGGCTGTCCTCGATCTCCAGCGTCGTGGATTCAGCCCGGATGCCTCCTCCCTGCGCCTCAGCGATATTGCCTGTGAACTTCGTATTCACAAACGTGGATTTGGCCGAGTCAAGATAGGCGCCGCCTCCCGCAAAATCAGCCTTGTTTTCCATGAATTCACTGTCCCTCACGGTCAGCCCGCCGAACGTGAAGTAAATACCTCCGCCGTTATCCGCATGATTGTTCACAAAACGGACACGGTCGAGCACCAGGGATGTATTGAAGGCGTAGATCGCCCCTCCCCAATCCTCCTGCACATCGCCATTTTGCAGGGTGATGTTTTCCAGCGTTAATGTGCCGAACATGACCTCGAAAAATCGGAAGGGTTCAGCAGTTTCATCACGGAGCAATGTTGCCCCGTTGCCCCGAATCGTCAGGGCATAAATAACCGCAGGCAGGGCATTCCCAACCTCGCGGGTACTGACAATCCAGTCTTCCTGCGGAGGAGTTTGGTCGCTCTCGGTGAAGCGATATTCTCCGGGCATCAACTCAATGATGGATTCCCCTGGCACGCCCGCCGCGCACGAATCCTGTGGCTCACCGGCATTTGCCGCGAAGATGGCTTCAGCGAGTGAACATTTTCCATTTTCTACAAAGGGATAGACTTCCTGCTCAAGGGTATCCACGTGAATGAATCCTGCAGGCAGCATGGTGGGCGCGACAGTTTCGCTTGGCGACGGTGTCTCTGAAGGGGATGATGTCTCTACCACAAAGGTCGACGTCGCTGCCCCCGGATCAATAGGAGCAGAAGTTGCAACGGTTGTGCCTTGGCAGGCGGTTAAAGCAAATACAAAGACGGATAGAAATACAAGCAAAGAACGCATTCTCTCTCCTCAAAAAGATTTCGCCAATTTTACTTGAAGTGGAGAGGTAGATGTTCGACCCGCCCAGGGAGGTATCATGGGCTGTTTGACTTTAAGAATGCTTTACCAGTCCCCTACGAACAACACTCTATTCTTTATGGAGGGGAAATCACCAGCCACCACCCTGCTCCGCCGGGATCACCGTTCGTTTGCCAGGCGTGCCAAACGCCTTCACTGCCCGCCCAGTCATCTGCTCTCTGTGTGCCAGTGAGCGGATCGTTGTAGTGTACGACGATCGCGTTCCCGCGGCTTGCGTCGACAGAGATACCTGTGACAACAACAAAATGAGCCTCCGATTGCGGGTCGCTAAAGTTCGAAAGTACATCGATAATGACCGGTTCACCATCCCGAAGCTTTTGCTTGAGGAGAGACAACCCCTGCCCGGCACTGCTCACTGTTCCCGTCGAAATATCGTCTGCATAATACTCCGCGATCTTCACCATGTTCGCCGGGCTGGTGAACGGCGCCAGCTCTTCCGTGAAAAATCCGTTCGTTGCCGCGTAATCGATCACTTCCTGCTCAGTGACTGGCGTATTGGGAAAAGCATAGTTGTACGTCATCACAATGACCGCTTCACCACAGGAGGTACCCCGGGACTGTCTCAGCACAGGGACCTGTAATTGCAACGTCTCCTGTTGAAGCTGCGCCATGGAATATTGTCCGAACGCTTCCGTGAAGCCGATCAGCAGCAATCCACCAATGCACAGAAAGCCAAGGATTCTTCTCGAACGTGAGAATGCAGATTTATTCGTTTTCATATCTGTTAATGATTTGACATGCTCTGTGAAAACATACTTACAGAAGTCATATCAATCTGTATAACGAAAACACCCTAAATTTGTGGTTAGAGTTTCTTAAGGCAGACCTAAGCAACCAAAGAGCAATCATATCATTCCGTTTTGCTTCCATCCAAAGGGTTGTAGACACGCTGAAATGGATCGGTAGGATGTTCCCTCAGACAGATAACTGCCTTGCCCAATAACGGCTTCCAAGCATGACCAGCGCGACGACCAAACAGCAGACGAGCAGGTATGGTACGAACCACCAGCCGGCGAAGATGCTCCACAGGTTCAGGAGCGCATAGAGCAACAGGAATAGACTGTGGAAAATCATATGAAGAACCAGTGCACCGCGCCGTGATGGCGTATACAGTAACGATGCACTCTCCACTAGCGAAACAGAATCGCCCTGGCGGCGCGGCAACCAGCGATACAGATCCCGCCCTCGAAAGAGCAGAACCAGTGCAATGATGACTATCCCGATCGGCAGAGCAATCCAATTGACCGCCGAGGCGCGCGCTGCCATTGCGAGTAGTCTCACCTCCGCCTCGGTGTTTGCGCCCTGAAGATACACGGAAATGACCAGCATGGAAACCACGCTAATGAGGATTTGAGAGACATTCAGAACCAGCAAAGGATAGAACGCCGAGGCTCCATCTGCGCGGGAACGCAAGGCACGCACGGCAACGGTCATAGTGCCCAGCAACAGGAATCCGCTGAGAGCCACACCCAGGATCTGCGGCACAGCGTCCCACGCCGAATTGCCTCTCAGCACCCAGATCAACAAAGCCACCAGGGACAGCAACAGCCCGCCGCCCTGTAAAAGACCGCTGACCAGGGTAAAGTATTGCAGCGAGCTGACCGTAAACGGAAAGACCTCCTGTGAGCCCGTCGGCGGCACCGCCAACCCCTTGAGCAGACGCTCCGGTTCAGAGAGAAGCCTCGCAAGTTTATTGACGTGAAGGATCCCGTAACGGAAGTCGATCCACTGGATGCGTTGAAGTTCCGGGTCAATCGCCTGCACGGACTGAAGCAAAATGGGGTACACCGCCTGATGCTCTGTGTCATAGTTGGTTTGTTTCTTGTAAGTGGAGATCAACACAAAGACCGCTTCCGGTTTTTCATCATCGCCCGCCGGGCGATGTCCGTTTGCCTCCAGCCTGCGTCTCAAGTCTTCGGCATAACGGCCATCTTCAGGAGCGTGGTCAATGGCAAAAAGGACGGGACGAAGTGCCTGGTGATCCACCATTAGGGGATTGGCGAAACGCAGGCGCGCAGCTTCGGGCAGCCCCCGGCGCTGCATGTCAGGGCTAAGCAGCAAGCCAGCCAAAAGCCATCCCGCCAGCAGGGACACAGGGAACCAGGTAAAAGCAAAGCCGCGATATTCATAGAATATGCTTGTGCTGGAGGAAAACATCATCCAGGAGCTCAGCCAATAGACCAGCGGCAAGACCAGCAAGGTGGGAATGACCCGATGAAAGATATAGTTGCGTTTATAGATCTGCCACGGCAGAGGCACCAGCACATAGGGGAGCACCAGTGTCCACCAGGCCGGGATGGAACCGATGAGGACGATCCCGCTCAGGAACAGGGCAAGCCAGAATTGCAGCGCGGCTTTGAACCCAGTCTGAGGCGGAGACGTTCTGACCGGGCTCGGTTGTTCAAGGAGAGTCACGAGTTGCCGGACTGAACTCTTATAATTGCTGCGAAAATCCACCCATTCACAACCCTGAAGCTCCACCGGCAGAGGCACTGCCTCAAAGATCAGCAGGATGATCCGTTTTTTGTGTTCGAGTGCGCGCCTCCACTCGGGTTCCACATTCTTCGATGTGATCGACTCTTTCGACACGACCAGGAGCGTAATATCCGCCGCGTCAATCCATGCTTGGATCTGCTGGATCCACGGCCTGGCAGGCACAAGGTTTTGATAATCCAGCCAGAAGGAATACCCGTTCTCCTGCAGCTGGTCTGCAAGACGGTCTACGAATGGGGTTTGCGCGCGCGAGTAACTGATAAAGAGTGTGGAGGTCAAGGTCTTCCTGTCCCTTCAGTAAATGCAATAACACTCGATGGAGAGAAACGGTTTCCTGCCAACGAAAAAATGACCCTCTCCTATTTGCAGGAGAGGGTCACGGTAAATCTTGCGGGGATTGTTATTCAAGCAAGGTCAGGTTCTTAATATTCCTTGACCTTTTGCTTGCCGGTTTCAGCGGCTTCGGATACGTTGTCCAACTGCCGGTTGACCGTGTGCTTGCCGCGCTGCTTGAGCTCTTCCGCCTTTTCGCGGACCGTATCCGTCACTGTATCCTTGATCTCATAAGCCTTGGATTTGGCCTGGGAGACCGTATCCTTTACGGTTTCGCTCGTGCGGTCGCGCAGTTCCACCGCCTTGTCGCGGATCTCGGCGCGGGTCTCTTCGCCCGAGCGCGGCGCAAAGAGCAGGGCCGTTGCAACACCGATCACACTGCCGACCAGGAAGCCGCCTACAATGTTTTTGACCGGACGGGTCTGATGCTGAACATTTTCCAATTCGTGGGTACGAGTTTTCATATTTATCTCCTTCTTCGCAAGTGGATTTCGATCTATCACCCCAGCGGATAAACAGCGATTGCTGCATTACTTTCGAGGTGTTTAACGGTAAATTTCCATGGTTGTTACGGTTGCCTGACTTCCTGTTTTTCTGGAACTATTCCGAGACCGCCATTTCGAAGGCGTGCCTGCCACTTCCTGCCCCTGCGTTTTCATTGGCTTTCCGTCCCTGTGGATCGGCGATCGCGTGGCGGGCATACGCGACTGCTGCGCCGAACCGCTGGCGATGCACACTATGGGACTGTCACTTTGAAAAATGCAAAGTGGTGACTTTTGTCCATTGTCAAAAGCCAGTTTGCGTACCAAAATCAGGATGGAGTGTAAAAAATGACCATATTCGATGCCAGCGAAAAAGTTGAGTTTTTGGCGACTCAGTGTTTAAACTACGACAGGTATTCCTGCTGTCTGTATTTTTTGGAACGGGTTGATGTGGATGGGAAATGCGGCCTGGTCTGTGGAGAGCAGGCCGATGAGTATGGGACACATACAAAAGTGCTGCTTCCTCCTGTCTATAACGAGATCGAGATCACGAAGATCTCCAGCCCCAAGGCGATCTATGATAAGTATATTGTCTTTGCAAACGGGGATAAGATCGGGCAATTCACCCTCGTCCTGAATGCCTGGGTGCCGCTGCCTTATTTTAGCAAGAACTGACATATCATCGCGAGGGCGCTCTCGCCCTGAGCCGGACGCAGTGCAGTGCAAGTGTCGCCTGCGGCCCACAACGACATATATTTACAAATAGAGATGCCGCAGCCTCAGCTTACTGCTTAAAGACACTCAGCGGCATGTAAGCAGAGACGATGAAATTGGGGGCATCCACGATCTCGCTGACCTTCAAGTCTGCCGCAGTACTGCACAGAACATATGCCTGACTCGGGGTCAGATCATAGGTTTCAACCAGCCAGTCGATCATATAGCGCGCCGCATTCTTCGCGTTCTCCATCAGGTCCGGTCCATTTGCCGGGCTGACGTAATCGCCGCGCGTGTCAGTCTTGGATAACGGGCTCGTGGTCTGGAACTGCAGCTCCTCAACGGCAATATCCTTGCGGACGTTGAACCGCACGGTCACGGTCATGAGTGATTAGATCCCGCTGCCGCACAATTCACCGTTCCCCTGCCCGCTGTGACAATCGCCGCATGCAAACAAAGCCCCATCCACAAATACCGAATCCTGCAAGGGTAAGTGTCACTCCTGCTCTTTCGATGGTTGTATAATGGATGAATATGCCAGACTTTACACAGGATAGCAAACAGGTGAAAGATAAGATCTTTGTGATCAGGAGCTGATTATGAGACTTTTTGGCTTTGGAAAGAAACCGAGTAAGAACACGCCAGTCCTTTCAGCGGATGAAGTTCGCCAGCGTCTGCTTGCACTGAATCGAGAGACTGCTCCCTATCAACTTCTTGATGGTTCCTCTGAAAAGGTGGATCTCATCGCCGAATGGAAAATTGTGGATGCCAAATGGTACGAGATCTTCGCGAAGGCCAGCCTCGCCAAAGTCTTTCGCATTTACATGAAATTCGATGAAGCCAGGCATGAGGTCCGCGCGAAGGATGAGGAATATACGGTTGAGTGGAGAGCAGGTGTGCCGTCGCTTTCCCTATCGGCCAGCAAGTTTCAGGGACAAAAAACGTCCATCGAGTTTGGCACAGCCTTCGCCTTTACCGAAGAATGGAAACCCGGCCAGGTATATAAATATCGCTTCAGCACAAATGAGATTAAGAAGCCCATTCAGGAAGCCGTCATTGCCTGCGGGTGGTCTTATAAGGGCATTGCCTTTGGAAAGTTGTAAAGCCGGGCACCGAATTGCGGTCCGTATTGACATCAATCATTCTGAAAAAGCATTACGGTTTCCATTAATTGCACCGACGATCCATGCCGCCTGCCGTTGGCAAAGCCATTCCGTTGTTCCTTCAGAAATGCAAACCGGAACGGCGAATGCGCTTCGAGTTCACACAAATAGGCTGCAGTGTAATAACGGTCCGTGCGCCCGATCGTATCGATGAGAAGTAGATCGGCGCCGCGGCGGATCAACTCGCGGACCGGCTCTGCAACGTCGAAACAATCCAGGCGCATCAATACGTTACAACCAAAGTGAAAGGTGCGATTGGCGAGCGCATCCAGGGACCAGCCACCGTCTGCCTGGGAATAAACGGTCAGGCGGCCCGCCTGGCTGTCCTGTTCCACGTCCTCCATATCGTCCAGCAGCTGCGCGAAGATGCCGTGACCATACGTATACTGACGGTGCGCCTCAGTGAGGGAACCAGCTACCAGATAGCCATCCGCCAGGACGGAGGCACCGCCCTTCTCGAAGCTGAGGCCGAGCACATCCACCTCGCCAGGCGCGGCGGCACGTCGCATCAGGTTCAGGCTTTGGCCCTGCGCCTGATGAATATCCAACAGGCTCTCAAACATGGCGGCATGCTCTGCGCGTGAATATTGTTTCTCGATCATCGCCACCAGATCGAATATGACCTGCTCATGCGCATTGACCGGGCTGAGCAAGTCACCTGCCAGGCGCCGGCGGAAGCGTTCATTGAAATCCAGTTTGGTCGCGACGGGGATCGCCGGGTCATCGAGGTAGTTGTCGGTATACGGGTAAAGCAGACTGTAGGCAAAAACAGAAGGGGTATTTTGCACTGGCAGCCCCAGCAGCCATTGCAGACCATTTGCCGTCCAGGCGTTGCGCCCGGCCTGATAGATATCCTCACCGCTCAAGCCCGGATCAAAGGCACGTGCCATGCGCACAAATTCTTCTGACACATCCGAAAAAGCCTGAGAAGGGAGGAGCTCCAGTTGACCTGCCCTGAATCCCAGGGCTTCTTCGGCAAGAGACCTGAACGCCGCGCCCAGGCGGACTTGTAAAGCCTGAGCTTCTGCCCGGCTGCGCGGCGGATTAGAAAGGGCACGGTCCACCTGGTCCAAACATTGGAGCAGGTGTTTTTCGTTTTGGGTTTGGGATTGGGCTGTATACAGCGGACCCAGGTCAGGCAGCCGCGTGTCGCATTCCCACCATAGATCGATAAAATGTTGGTTGAGTTCCCGAATGGTTGCGGACATCGTCATCTCCGGAGTGCATACATGCACGATCTTTGCGCCAGCAAGCGGTTAGCGGCTGCACCACTTGGAGCAGGAAAAAACACGAATACATTAACTACGTAGAAGCTGGGGCAAGGTTTTGCCGTATTGATCGATAGCGGATCGGTAATTGATCGCTAATTGGTTCCTGTGGTTCGCGTACAGAGAGTCTTCAAAATCGGCATTAACCCTTCCAGTTTGGTCAACATGATACCTCGAGCCAGGGTTGCTGCGGACCTCCAAATAAGACATCAAATCCCGAGCATTTACACCCTCAGATTTGACGGACGATGCAGCCCACGCAGCCAAGTACACAGGGAGGAGAATTATCTCCCTTCCCAGATCATCTGCACCTGCAGGAGTGCTACGCTCAGCTCCCACCGACAGCAATATAAATACTCAACACCAGTGGGTATAATCTGTCTACAGTTGGTTATACCGAAACAATCCATCTAACACCCCGCATAAGGATTTTATACGGAAGTATTCTGCATAAGATTTGCCTACTTCAGCGTTGGAAGGAATTAAGAAGAAAAATGAATAAACCTTACCTCATTACTATCAATGCCGTGTCAGGTAGGGCAAAACTTATCGAAGAATCGCTACCTGCGTCGGCGTTGTTTTGCTTCGATGATTTTAATGATACGAATATCATCCCGGAGGACTTCTACGAGTGGAGCAAGCGATCAAACACGGGGCACTCAAATATATCGTTCTTGATTGTCCCTGGGACGCGGGCATCCGCGATTTTCCAAATTGATCGATCTAGCCGTATTTATTTATACTCCCTTGGATGTCGCCATGGCTCGCCGGATTCTAAGAGACCATACACCTCGTTCCAATAAAAGCTTTGAGCGTCATTAATTGTGAAGAAATACAACACACAAGATCAGAGATCGCTGGCAATTTGGGCTGCAGACTGTGCTGAACGAGTACTTCCCCTTTTTGAAAAGGCATACCCAAAAGACGACCGGCCCCGCAAAGCCATCGAAGCCTGCCGAACCTGGGTTCGCACGGGGGTGTTTCGGATGTCTGATATACGCGGAGCTTCCCTTGCAGCGCATGCTGCTGCCCGTGGAGCGAAAGAAAATCACGCGGCTTGTTTTGCCGCGCGTGCCGCAGGTCAGGCGGTGGCGACTGCACATGTTCCCCAACACGCCTTCGGCGGTGCTTACTATGCTCTTAAAGCGATTGCGGCGGCTGACCCTGCTCATGCCGAGGTGGAGGTCGCCAAAGAACGTAAGTGGCAAGCACGGCATATTCCCACAAAGCTAAGGCAGGAAGTTTTAGAGAGAGTGATCGTTCAAAAACGCGGCGACGAAATTTTTATCAACGTACAAAAAGACAAGGACTTTTAATAAGTAGGCTCTACGATCGGATTCTCCATCGCCCCATCTGCTCCCCTGATGAGGCTTGCGCTCGAGGACAAACCGCATCCAGCCACAGGCTCAGAACCGGATGAAACGCAGGAGGCGCATATTATTGCTTTAGCCTGTAGTGAGCCACTTCCCTGACAGACCTGGAGATCTTCTCACCGGAGATCGAAACATAGAAAAAGGTATCACTTGCAAAACTGATCCCCTGTCGCTTGGTGTACACAGTCACTGACTTACACTTGGGACAAATGCCGTCTTTCATGATCGCCTCTTCGTTTTGTCAGTCTCAGCAAACCGGTCCGGTGGACATGACGGTCGCGCGCAGCATACTCTCGACAACGCCGAAATCGATCCGCTCCGGTTTGGAATAGCGGATCGCGCCCTTGCCGAAGCTCACGCCTTTACTCTTTAATTGATCTTTGTGGGCACTCATCACGTCCGTGCGGAGGATATACAAGCCAATGAAGTGCTTCTGGCTGGCAAAGCCGACCTCCACAACGCCATTGCGCGAATAGGTGGGACCGCCGTATTCCATTGCTTCCTCGAAGCCGGTCAACTCTGCACGGCACAGGTCACGCAGGCGGGTGAGCGCCTCCTGCCGTTCGGCAGGAGCTTCCTGTATATAGGTGGTGACATCTTTGGCTTTACTTTGCATACGTTATTCTTTTTATGCCCGCGAGACGAGCCTTCCCAGGAACGACCCCAGCCAGGTGAAAAGTGCCCAGGGGATCTGAGGGAAGACCAGTACGCCAAGCGGACCGAGCAGTCCGCCGCCGACCATCATGAACAGCGCAAGCGGAGTCACCATCAGGAACATGATCAATACGATCAAGCGTGCCCGGGTCGAGGTCTGGCGGTTCAGAAAGAAGATCAGGATGGACCCGCCCAGCGCACCTGCCAGAAAGAAAAACAGGTACTCCACGAATGTGGCTTCCGCATTCCAGCGCCCGAAGCGCAGGTAGAACGTGACCACCTGCGCAATGACGGAGAGAAGTCCCACCAGGAGAGCCCAATATGCCGATATGGATTTCATGTCGAGTCCACCGTTCTTCGTTGTCGTTGATTTTTGGGGTTTCCTGAAGCCCGGTCCTTATGGTCGTTTGCCATACTGGTAAACTCCCTTCCGATGGTCTGTGCCTCATTTTACCCTCAAGGCTGAGAATTCTTACCTCACCCTTTCCCTCAACTCCCTTTTGGGAACATCCCGCAATGACAAATGCAACTGACAGTCACCTGGCTTCCTTCCTTTCGGTCGGGAACCGCATAGAAAGGTGACTGTCACTTCGAGTACGCCGCTTGCCCGGGGAAAGCCACCTTTTTGTTAAAATAAGGAGTTCCGAGATCTGCCTTTTGGGAACCCGATGCAGGGCTTCCTGCAAAGACCTTGGAGATCGGTGTCTCCCTGTATAATTACCGGATGAGTTTCCAACGTTTCCTTAGCTGGTCGATGATGCCGATCATGCTCCTCGTGTTCGGAATGGGTACACTCCATCGTCCACAGGCTGTCCGGGCGGAGGGGATCCATCCTGCCCCATCGGACCAGGTCAGCGCCTTTGAGTTGATCCTTGCGATGAACACGCTGCGCGTTGCGTATGGACTCCCGGCTCTCATCGAGGACCCCATTGTTAATGCCGTTGCCCAATCGACGGCGGCGACGATGGCCGCCAGCAATATGTCCTGGCACATTGGGGATGTGCGCGGTCGGATCGCTGCCGCCGGATATGGCGGTGGCGGCACGGTGTGGGCAACGGAAAACTTTGCCGTCAGCGGCGGAGGCATGGGCATCGATGAGATCATGGCGTCCTGGGCGGACCCGGACCACATGCGCCCGGCCGTCACACCGGCGTATTGCCATGTGGGAGCGGGTGTGGCGCAAGCAGCGAATGGACGGATCTATTACATCCTGCAGGCTGCTTATGTTTCCGGGCAGGAGTGCGGGAGTTCATCGTCCTCCCCAGGGGGCACTTCGCAGCCGGGTACTGTTCCGAATGCCGTACCGGGGGTATCGCAATTGATCATACCGGTAAAGATCGCCACCCCGGATGCCGAAGGCAAGGTCTTTCATGAGATCCAGGCGGGTCAATCCTTCTGGTCGATCGCGATCGCCTACCAGATCACCATCCGTGACCTGGAGGTCTGGAACAACCTGTCCCGTGATATACCGCTGCGGGCCGGGCAGCGCTTATTCATCCCGGGGAAGGACACGGCAGGCTATGCCACGCCGACTCCCCTGGGCATGATCGTGCCCCAAGCCCCGGATGCAGATGGCAGGATCATCCATGAAGTGCAGGCTCATCAGGCGCTGATCACAATTTCTGAAGCGTATCACGTCTCCATGGACCGGATCCTGACGTTGAACGGATGGCAGGCAGATTGGCCCCTGCAAATTGGGCAGAAGCTGGTGATCGACCCGGGTCACATCACCCCCAGCCCGACCTTGAGCAACATCCAGAAGCTCACCCCGGAAGCGGACGGCAGCTACTACCATACCGTCCAGAGCGGCGAAACCCTCTCGTGGATCGCAGAGCTGTATCAGGTTCCGCTTGCGGACCTGATGGGCTGGAACGGACTGAATAACGCCTCCGTCATCCGCCCGGAACAAAAATTGATCCTTCTTGTGACCCCGCCTGCCACGGCGACGCTGACGCCCAGCCCAGTCACGATCACACCCTCTCCAAGCCAGTCCATTACGCCATCGCCAACGGGAACCCCGCCTGCGGAGATCGTCCGTGCCGCAGGGGCGTCGCGAAGGTTTGGCGTGGGTCTTATCTTCGGTGTGGCGGTTCTCCTGATCGGTGGATCGCTCTGGTGGAGGTTTGGACGCAAAGGTGTGAGTTGATCTATTAAAAGTGACAGTCACCTGGCTTCCCTCGCTCCGTTCGGGAATCCGACAAAAAGGTGACTGTCACTTCCTCATCGAGAGGGCGGATTGCTCTGGACCATTCAGGATTTTCACGCAAGCGTTAGAACCTGTGCCTCGCTCGGCGAAGGTCTCAAAGAAAGATGGACGATCTGCTTTAATGGCACAAAACGTGTACTTAAGAATCTGGCTTGTTCACCCCCAGATTTTCACGTATGTATTTTTCAGGAGATTCGATAATTTTCGCAATGAATGCTGCCAGGCTCTTTTGAGAAATTACTGAGCCTTTCTCAGGTTCGCCCTTTCTGGTTGTTTCATAATCTACTTCATCAGCACTGGTAAACCAGGTTGGTCTCAAAACGGTGTATTCAAGGTCTGATGCTTCAATTACATCGGCAGCTTTCCGATAAGGTTGTAAAACGGGTTTTAGAGGAACATCAAAGATGCCTATCGAACTGATGAAGATGATTTTTTTAACCCCTGTTTCTTCCATGGCTTTCACAATGTTTGTTGCCATTGCCTCCAGGTCGCCCGAAAGATTCGCATATACGATATCCTGTCCTGTTATGGCTCCTTTAAGTTGATCATAATTCAGAACGTCGCCTCCCATGATACGGCATTTGGAAACATCATTGTTTCTTAACCTGCGAGCATTACGCAAAAACAGGGTCAGGTTGATGTCATCTCT
>DATKED010000153.1:0-3711 GCA_035512375.1 Anaerolineales bacterium | reverse complement strand
AACATCGAAGGTCACGAAACACTGGCTGCACGAGTCAGTGGCGTAATAGAGAATGCACTAAGTCGCTTCAGCGATCACATCACACGAGTGGAGGTCCACCTCAGCGATGAAAACAGCGACAAGAAGGGCGGCTATGACGACATGCGCTGCATGATCGAAGTCCGCCTCGAAGGTCGTCAGCCCATTGCGGTCACGCATCAGGCAACAACCATCGATGAAGCTGTTGACGGCGCCGCAGATAAGTCAGCTAATTTGATCGAGAGCACCCATGGGCGACAGCATGATCAAGAACTTCGCAGAACTGACCCGCCCTTACCCGAGGCGAAATCCGAAGAGACTTCCCAAAAATAATCAGAAGTAAGTAACGTGACCAGCATAGGAGAGTAGGAATGAATGAAGATAATTCAAAAAGTTCATCACCAATTAATTTGGACAATCTATCCATCAATACAATTCGATTCCTATCAATAGATGCGATCCAAAACGCCAACAGTGGTCACCCTGGCTTGCCGATGGGTGCAGCTCCTTTTGCTTATGTTTTATGGACGCGCTTCCTCAAACATAATCCATCCAACCCTAAATGGTTCGACCGTGATCGTTTTGTCTTATCGGCCGGGCACGGATCAATGCTCCTTTATAGTTTGCTGCACCTCACTGGATACGACCTTTCTCTTGACCAGATCAAGCAATTCCGCCAATGGGGAAGCATGGCTCCCGGGCATCCTGAACGTGGACTGACTCCCGGGGTCGAAGTGACGACTGGTCCGCTCGGTCAGGGGTTTGCGAATGGAGTCGGCATGGCGATGACGGAAGCGTTTTTCTCAGCCCGTTACAACCGGCCCGGACATAAGATCATTGATCACACTACCTATGTCAGCGCCAGCGACGGCGATTTGATGGAAGGTGTGTCCGCAGAGTCTGCCTCTATGGCTGGTCATTTGCGGCTCGGGAAACTTATCGTCTTGTACGATAACAACCACATTACGCTATCGGCAGCTACCGATCTCACTTTTACAGAAGATGTTAAGAAACGCTTTAATGCTTACGGGTGGCATACTCAATCGGTTGAAGATGGCAATGATCTTATAGCAATTGAACGCGCAATCAAGCGCGCGCAAAGAAACAAAAACAAGCCCTCTCTCATTCTGATTCATACGCATCTCGGCTATGGTTCTCCGAACAAGCAGGATACTTTTGAAGCGCATGGCTCACCTCTTGGCGTGGAAGAGGTGAAGCTTACCAAAGAAAATCTTGGCTGGCCGCTTACACCGACTTTCTATATCCCGGATGAAGCTTTGACACATTTCCGTGAAGCGATTGAAAAAGGTAAACAGAACGAAATCAATTGGGAGAAACGATTCTCGTTATACGAGCAAGCCTATCCAGAATTGGTAGAGGAACTGAATCAAATGATGCAGGCTGAATTACCAGAAGGCTGGGATGCGGATATTCCGGCGTTCTCTCCCGATGCCAAGGGCATGGCCACGCGCGTGGCTTCAGGAAAAGTGATGAACGCAATTGCATCCAAACGACCCACATTCATCGGCGGTTCAGCAGACCTGGATCCATCCACGCACACCGCCCTGACCGGAGAAGGTGACTTCGAGAGCCCTCACGAAATGATCAATGATCCCCAGGGTTCTGTCGGAGGCGGCTGGAATTATTCGGGGAACAATCTTCATTTTGGTATTCGCGAACACGCTATGGGTGCGATCCTGAACGGGATGGCGGCGCATGGAGGCACACTTCCTTTTGGGTCTACTTTCCTAATCTTTTCCGATTACATGCGCCCTCCAATGCGCCTGGCTGCCTTGATGGGGCTGCATGTGATCTACGTTTTTACGCATGACAGCATCGCCCTGGGAGAAGACGGCCCTACACATGAACCGGTCGAACAACTGCTTGGGCTGCGTTCCATTCCGAATATGCTGGTCATCCGCCCGGACGACGCGAACGAAACTGCCGCAGCCTGGCGGCTCGCCATTGAACACACCGGCGGACCGGTCGCCCTGGCTCTGACTCGCCAAAATTTACCGATTCTTGATTTGCAGAAATATCCGCAGCTCCCCCTTGGCGTTCGTTCCGGCGGATATGTACTTGAACATGCAACTGGAAACGCGCGCGCCGACATCACTTTGATTGCCACTGGTTCCGAAGTTCAACTGGCGCTGGCGGTGCGCGAGGAGCTGGAGTCTCAGGACATTAGAGCGCGCGTCGTCAGCCTGCCGTGCTGGAATTTGTTTGACCAGCAACCAGTCGAATATAAGGAAGCGGTTCTACCTCCAGATGTTCCCATGTTGGCTATCGAAGCCGGAGTCTCTTTAGGTTGGCGGCCGTATGTTGGATCTGGAATCGCGGTCGTTGGAGTGGATCGTTTTGGCGCATCAGCTCCGGGGGAGATTGTGATGCGTGAGTATGGTTTTAGTGTCGAGCCTGTCATCCAGCAGGCACTCAACGTGATAAAGCAACACAAGAATGTCTAATGGTTCCAGAAAGAGGCTAACGATGAAAATTGGATTCGCAACTGATCACGGTGGCTATATCTTGAAGGAACCCATCCTGAAGGCGCTGCATGATTCCGAGCACGAGGTAAAAGATTTCGGCGCCTACAGTTTAAATCCCGAAGATGATTACCCGGACTTTGTCATCCCGTTGGCCAGGGCAGTTGCAGAAGGTGAAGTAGAACGCGGCATCGCGATATGTGGAAGCGGTGTGGGCGCCAGCTTCACGGCAAATAAAATCCCTGGCGTACGGTCAGCCTTGATCCATGAGAGTTTCTCTGCTCATCAGGGCGTCGAGGATGATGATATGAACCTGCTCTGCCTGGGCGGGCGCGTGATTGGTTTTGCGCTCGCGTGGGAGATCATTCAAATTTATCTAGCAGCTCATTACTTGAAAACCGAACGGTTTGAACGGCGTCTGGCAAAAGTGGCTGCAATAGAAAGTAAGGAGTATATAGAATGAACAAGAATCCTTTATTAGGTTTAGGGACTTTTGGACAGAGCGTATGGCTGGATTATCTCAGGCGCAATGCGCTGGATAACGGAGAAATCCAAGGATTGATCAATGACGATGGCGTCAGCGGGCTGACCTCGAATCCATCTATCTTTGAGATGGCAATCGCGGGCAGTCACGATTACGATAGCGCCATTCGCACGATGGCGTTGGAGGGTAAAAGCATTGAAGAAATATATCAGGCGTTGACAGTGGAAGATATTCAACACGCCGCTGATCTCTTCCGTCCTATTTATGACCGATTGGAAGGCGGTGATGGATTTGTGAGTTTGGAGGTTTCTCCCAAGCTGGCTCATGACACAGCGGGGACAATAACCGAGTCCCGTCATCTCTGGACTGCAGTGAATCGTCCCAACTTACTGATCAAAGTCCCTGGAACACGCGAGGGATTGCCGGCGATCCAGCAACTGATCGGGGAAGGGATCAATGTCAACGTTACGCTATTGTTCGGATTGCCGCGTTACAAAGAGGTGGCGGAGGTGTATCTGACCGGGCTGGAAACGTTGTCTGCGAGTGGCAAGCCGTTAAACCGTATTGCTTCAGTAGCGAGTTTCTTCCTAAGTCGAATTGATGTGCTGATCGATCCAATGCTGGAGAAATTGCGGCTACAAGGGGAACCTGTAGCGGAGATCATAGCGGGTCTACATGGGCAGGTCGCACTTGCCAGCGCGAAAGTGGCATATCAGATCTACCAGG
>DATKED010000152.1:0-4941 GCA_035512375.1 Anaerolineales bacterium | reverse complement strand
CCAATGGCGGCAATGTTTTCGGACTGAAGTCCGCGTTCCCGCATAGCGCCATTCATTACGTCAAGTGTGTTCTCCCAAATCTCAAGTGGGTCGTGCTCCACCCAGCCAGGTTTGGGATAGATCTGTCTGTGTTCCTTCTGGTCGACAGCAACCACGTTTCCCCCGTGATCGAAAACGTTGAAGCGGGTGCTGGTCGTGCCCTGATCGATGGCGGCGACGTATTTCGGCATGGTGTGCTTTCCTGGAATTTTCTCCATTGTATAACAAAACTCAGCTGGAATTTCGGGAGATTCGACGACGCAAGCAGTGACATCTGTCATATTCATTATTTTGAATGTGTCATTACAATACATTCAGGTTTATGAATATGAAAAAACAATCCATCTCGCAAATTTCCGAACAGATCGCCGCGCCGCTCGCCGCCATTGCCTCACCGCAACGCATCGCCATATTACTTTTGATCGGCAAAGGCGAAGCCTGTGTCTGTCATCTTGAGGTCGTGCTTGGCAAACGGCAGGCATACATCTCCCAACATCTGATGGCGTTACGAAATGCAAATATTATCACCGCGCGCCGTGAAGGGCGATTTATTTACTACCGACTCGCCAATCCTAGTTTATTGACTTTGATCCGCGACGCAGGCCGCATCACCAATGTGGACATCACGCCTCCTTCCTCGACCGCAACCTGCTCATGTCCAAATTGCGCTGACTTACGTCCCGGCTTGATCCAACTAACAACAAAGGAAAATTATGCTCGCACAAAAGCTACACCTGCACGATAAAAATTTTCTCGCATGGCTGGCAATATTGTCTGCCACAGTAATTTGGGTCATTCTCTACAACGTAATCGAGCCCTTTGCCAACTGGCTGACGTATGGCTTACTGGCCCTGCCGCAAGATTCCCACCTGGGGCAGTCGTTAGCGTTCTTCTTCTACGATGCGCCAAAACTTCTCCTGCTGTTGTGCGGCATGATTTTTGTAATTTCACTGTTGCAGACCTTCATTGACGCGCAAAAGGTTCGCGCGATGGTCGAGAAACGCGGCGAAGGCGTGGGCAATCTCATGGCAGCGTTTTTTGGCGCGGTCACCCCGTTTTGTTCCTGCTCATCCGTGCCGCTCTTTATTGGGTTTGTGCAGGCAGGTATTCCTTTGGGCATTACCCTCACGTTTCTCATCACGTCTCCGCTGATAAGCGAGGTCGCTTTTGTTTTGTTGATCGGCATGTTCGGCTGGAAGGTCGCGCTGCTGTACCTGATCTCTGGCATCACCATCGGTATGATCAGCGGATTTATCCTGGGGCGAATGAAACTGGAACGCTATGTGGAACGCTTTGTATATGACATCAAACCGCGCAGCGGCGTACAAATAGCATTGGAAGAAAAGCTGACCTGGCGAGAACGGATCAATCGCTCTGCAGAAAGTACCCGTGAGATTGTCAACAAGGTCTGGTTATATGTCATAGTAGGTATTGTCATTGGCGCGGCAATTCACGGCTTTGTTCCGCAAGATGCGCTGACAGGTATTATGGGCAAAGACGCCTGGTGGTCTGTGCCTGTTTCAGTCCTTATCGGCATTCCTCTGTATTCCAACCCCGCTGGAATTATCCCAATTGTCAGCGCATTGCTGGATAAAGGCGCATCACTTGGCACAGTTTTGGCGTTCATGATGTCGGTGATCGCCCTGAGTCTGCCTGAGATGATCATCCTGCGCCGCGTGCTAAAACCGCAGCTGATCGCCATCTTTATCGGCGTGATTGCCGTGGCAATCATCATCACTGGTTATTTATTCAATATGGTAATTTAGGAGATTCACATGACAACAATTAAAATTCTCGGTTCAGGCTGCGCCAATTGCAAACGCGTGGAACAGATCGCTCATAAAGTCATCACGGATATGGGCGTCGAAGCCGAAGTCATCAAAGTTACAGATTATGCTGAAATCATGGCTTACAACATCATGTCCACGCCTGGATTGGTAATCAATGAAAAGATCGTTTCCACGGGACGCATCCCCGCCCCAGTCGAAGTCTCCAGCTGGCTGGCGAACGCGCTCGAGACTGCATAATCGTTAACAGGACGATAACACATCGTCCCATCCCTCCGGATAAAATCGACCCAGAATACGGAATCTGGAGAGCAGAGTGAAACAAGTTTTATTTCTTTGTACCGGGAATTCCTGCCGTTCGCAAATGGCGGAGGCGATTGTCAACGCGCGGCTCGGTGACACGTGGCAAGCGGTCAGCGCGGGGACGAGACCCGCGGGCTACATCCACCCCAAGGCGTTGGAAGCGCTTGCAGAAATCGGGATCAGGCACGAGGGGAGGTCGAAGCGGGCGGATGAATTTCGCGAGGTGGACTTCGATCTCGTGGTCACTGTCTGCGATTCGGCGGCGGAGGAATGTCCCATCTGGCTCGGAAAAGGCAAAAAGGTTCATCACAGTTTTCCCGATCCGGCGCTGACCAATGACATGAATGATTTCCGTGCGGTGCGTGACGACATTGAAAAAGTGATGCTTGGGTTGCTAAAGGATGCACAATGACAAATGAAAATAAAAAGAGGCTGTCATTCCTCGATCGCTACCTGACCTTGTGGATCTTTCTCGCAATGGCAGTGGGCGTGGGCGTTGGGTTTCTCTTCCCGGGAGCCGTTGCGGATTTCAACACAGCAGCTTCGGTCGGCACAACCAACATCCCGATTGCGATCGGTTTAATCCTGATGATGTATCCGCCGCTCGCAAAAGTGCACTACGACGAATTGGGCGATGTGTTCCGCAATTGGAAAATTCTCGGTTTATCTCTTATTCAGAATTGGATCATCGGCCCCATCTTGATGTTCGTGCTGGCGATCATCTTCCTGCGCGGCTACCCTGAATACATGACTGGCTTGATCCTTATCGGCATTGCGCGCTTTATTGCCATGGTCATCGTATGGAATGAACTGGCAAAAGGTGATAACGAATACGCGGCAGGGTTGGTTGCGTTCAACAGCATTTTCCAGGTGTTGTTCTACAGCCTCTATGCCTACGTGTTCATCACCGTTTTACCCACATGGTTTGGCATGACCGGCAACATCGTGGATATTACCATCGGCGAGATTGCCAAAAGCGTGTTTATCTACCTCGGCATTCCATTCATTGCAGGATTCTTCACACGATTCTTCCTCGTCCGCGCAAAAGGAAAGGATTGGTATCACAAGGTCTTCGTTCCGAAGATCAGCCCGATCACATTGATCGCCCTGCTTTTCACCATCATGGTCATGTTCTCGCTCAAGGGCGATGTAATCGTGGAACTCCCGCTGGATGTGGTGAGAATCGCCGTTCCGCTGTTGATCTATTTTGTGGTGATGTTTTTGGTCTCGTTCTTCATGGGCAGAGCCGTCGGGGCGGACTATTCGAAGACCACCACCCTGTCCTTTACCGCCGCAAGCAACAACTTCGAACTTGCCATCGCGGTGGCGGTGGCGGTCTTTGGCATCAATTCAGGGGCGGCGTTTGCAGCGGTGATCGGTCCGTTGATTGAGGTGCCGGTGATGATAGCGCTTGTTAATGTGGCTCTCCTATTCCAAAAGAAATATTACACAAATCAGGCGCACTCTCGTTCAGTTTGAGAAGGAATTAAGCGGCCGTACAAATCCCTGGCATTTCCACGAATAGTCCCCGTCGTCAGCCGGGGACTATTCGTTGGTTTGTTTTTTCGTCTAAAGGGGTTTATAGCATCTGCATTGACAGCGGACCTATTTTTTCTTCGGCGGTCTTTTGACAGGCTCCTGGGTGGTATCTCCGCCATTCAAAAACTTGAAAAGGCCCACCGCCAGGGCAGAGCCTATGATCGGACCGGCAAGATAGATCAAATACGTTGTCGGCTTTGCGAGATCACCGGTGAACAGCGCGGGACCGAGCGTTCGCGCGGGGTTGAGCGCCGCGCCGGTCATGGGACCACCGGCGAGGATGGCAATAGTCAGAGTAAGGCCGACCGCCAGCCCGGCAAAAGAACCAGCCCTGCCCGCCACCGCCGCGTGTAACACCGTATTGACCAGAAGGAATGTCAGGAGAAGCTCGACACCAAATGCATAGCCGGGAAAATCAGTGGTGAGAACCCCGTGCGTAGTGGTGGAGGCAGCAAATAACTCGCCCGTTGAAAAATCCCCGGCATTTACTGCCCGTGTGATCGTCAGAAGCAGGAATCCTGCAATAGCCGCGCCGGCAAACTGGGCGATCCAATAGACCACCGCCTCTGCCCATCGGATCGTGCCATTCAGCGCGAGCCCGAACGTAACTGCAGGGTTGACATGCGTGCCTGAAATATGACCGTAGACATAAACAAAAACAGCAAGCGTTAAACCGTGTGCCAGCGCTACACCCAGCAAGCCAGCGCCAACCACACCCGCGCCTGCGCCGATGAACACCAGCGCAAACGTGCCGATCAGTTCAGCGACAAACACTCTTGAGTTAAACATACATCCTCCGAAAATTTGGTTTTAGGTTAGAACACGAGTGGTCTCGATACGATGCTCGCTTCACTCGCATCTACTCGACCAACACCCAATTCCGCGCACCTGCCATAAACGATTTGCCGCTCATGGACTTTTTTCCCGCAGGTTGCACCTCATCGAGGACGAGGATTTCGCCTCCCGCGCCGACCGCGGGTTGACCCTGCACGATCATCCTCTCGCCCGCCGACGCGCTCCCCGCCTCCACGTGGGCGCGATGGATCTTGAGAATCGCCCCGTCGAACTCCATGAACGCGCCGGGCCACGGATTCATCGCACGCACGCGGCGTTCCAATTCGTTCACATCGCGCGTAAAGTCGAGTCGCCCCTCCTCTTTTTTCAGCATCGGCGCGTAGGTGGCGCGCGAGTCGTCCTGCGCCTGCGGCTGGATCTCGCCCGCAATCCACTTGGGCAGGGTCTCGATCAGCAGATCCGCGCCGAGGTGAGATAA
>DATKED010000151.1:0-8405 GCA_035512375.1 Anaerolineales bacterium | reverse complement strand
AGGATAGCAGGTTTTATCCGGGAATGTGAACGCGTTGACAAAGGTCGCCAGCGAGCCTTTGAGTAACTCGACGAAAGGTTCTTTAACAGGGTACTTCTCCGAGCCATTCAATACGGCATGCTCAAGGATATGCGGCACGCCCGTTGAATCCTTTGGCGTGGTACGGAAGTTGATACTGAATACTTTGTTTTCATCATCGTTGTTGATGGAGAGCAGGCGTGCTCCCGTGCGCTTATGGACATACAACTTTGCAACGGCATTGAGTTCTGGAATATTTTGTTCTCTAACAAGGTTGAACGCTTTGGACATATTTTCTCCGTTTATTTATTCCTTCTCCCATCCGGGAGAAGCTTAGGTGGTATCGACCATCACCCCTCGCTCTCCCCGCCAGGGAGGGGAGTATGTTGGCGTAGTTTTTCTCTCAATTCATTGATCACTTTCTTCTCGCCATTTTTATCCCTGTAAAACCACGTGTCCCAGCCATTGGCCGGGGCATTCTCCATCAAAGTCTTCGCAACCCCATGGATGGATCCTGTGATCTTTCCGCAGCGAAGATGTCCGTTCGATAGGATTTTTGCTCGGACGCCGTTCTTCGCAAAATAGAGAACCTGCCCCGGCTGGAGCAATCCGTTTTCGAGCAGCGCTCCAAACGGGACCCGAGCCTGCTTCCGTTTTTCGACGTGGATTGCCTCTTCATCCACTCGTTCCACTGCGTCGATGCGTTTTTGCGCGACCCTGATGTATTTCCTGTCGCGTTCGATGCCGATCCAGTTGCGTCCGAGCTTCTTTGCAACTGCACCGGTTGTGCCGGTCCCAAAAAAGGGATCGAGTACCAGGTCACCAGGATTCGATGCAGCCATGATGATGCGGTACAACAATGATTCAGGTTTTTGCGTGGAGTGTGCTTTTTTCCCATTGACTTTCAGGCGTTGGTTTCCGGTAACAATTGGAAGATACCAATCGGATCGCATTTGCAGATCATCGTTCAGTGCTTTCATCGATTGATGGTTGAACGTGTACTTCGCACCCTTCTTTTTCTGCGCCCAAATTAACGTCTCGTGTGCATTGGTAAATCTCACTCCTCGAAAATTTGGCATGGGATTATGTTTTACGAAAATGATGTCATTCAGAATCCAGAATCCCAGATCCTGCATAATGGATCCGACGCGGTAAATGTTGTGATACGAGCCGATAACCCACATCGTGCCGGTCTCCTTCAACACGCGGCGACTTGCGGATAGCCACTCTCGCGTGAAGGCATCGTATTCTACAAAACCCTCAAATTTATCCCAGCCATCATTGACTGCGTCCACTTTTGTCATGTTAGGACGATACAGGTCATTGCGCAGCTGCAAATTATATGGTGGGTCGGCAAAGATCAAATCCGCCGAGTTCTCAGGCAGAGACTTGAGAATATGGATACAATCTCCGTGAAGGATTTGGTTGAACGACAGGGTGGTCACCTGACAAATTATACCTTTACAGAATAGACTTCCGGAGGTTTACGATGGATGGGAGCGTTCCCGCCAATTTTGTTGGAACAATTCAAAGTTCAATTCCATTGTATAAATAGGACGGCATCTGTTATTCTAGGCGCCGGATCTACTCTATGACACTTTTCAATCGCAAACCATCTTACGAGTTAAGGCGCGTTACCTCGCTGTTTTGTTGGGTTCTTCTTTTGTCCCTGGTGCTTGGCTGCGGAGCGCTAACTCAGATCAATCCGCCAACCGCCACAGCAACCCATTCCATTACACCGACATCAACAGTTACGCAAACGTCCACGCCTACCATATCCCCAACGCCGACCGAGCGCCCTGTCCTATGTGGTGGACCACCTGCCATGTTCATCCTGCTGGTCGGGAGCGATGCCCGCAGGGATAGTTATGCCGTCGGTCTTGCTGATTCGATGCGCATCGTGCGCGTGGACTTCATCGAACCAGGTATTCAAGTCTTGACCTTCCCGCGTGACCTGTATGTTGAGATCCCGGATATTGAGGATCACAATGGCATCACGCGTGGGAAACTCAATCAGGCATATTTGTATGGCAACCCTGGCTACAACTATTACGATGGCCCCGGGCAGGGACCGGGCTTACTGGCATCGACGCTTGCGTATAACTTTGACGCCCGGGTGGACCATTACTTTGCGGTAAACTTGCAAACCTTTGTGCGTATTGTGGACACACTCGGCGGTATCGATATCACCCTGCCTTATGTGATTGATGGACGTGTGAGAGGTTCGCGAGACCCCAACCGTTACTTCGCAGCCGGAGATCAACACTTGAATGGATATCGCACGATGCTATTGGCCCGTCTGCGCCCGCAAGGAGATTTTCGTCGCATTGAAGTGCAGAACCTGCTCTTGCAGGCGTTTGCAGAAAAATTGCTCAGTCCATCCGCGATACTAAAACTCCCCGAACTGATCGAGGGATTTAGCGAGTCTGTTCAAACAGATCTGGGTCCTGTGGAAATCGGTCAGTTGCTCTGCCTGAGGGCGAGACTCGATACGCAAGAGATAGAGTTTGGAAATTTTCCTGAAAACCTGTTCCAAAGCGCACGGGTACGAGATCCCGTACTTGGTAACACGTCCATCCTGGAAGTGGATTTTGATCTGCTGAAAACCTTTGTGCGAAGTTTTAATAACGGCACCTGGCCCCAATCCCATGTTGACCCCCGAGATCAAGTCATTCCATAACCCAGCATTGTTTCGCCCGTATGGATGCGCTATCTCTACCTGATGTCACGCTGAAAGTGTAACTTACGATACCCTTTCCAAAGACCTCTTTGCCAGCGTGGATGCAACATCCATGCGGTATGCGGCAGATGCCCATTCATCGGTCGCCTCGTGGAAGGCGTTGCGCGCCGCAGCCTCAGCTCCCTCAGGTTCGGTGCCATCCATCGCCAGCAAGGGACTCTTGCCGTAACCACCCAATGCGAGTCGTGTGCGGCCTGAACTCCATTGCGCGAGCGCAACGCAGACGATGGGTTTGTCTGCCGGGGTGCGGGAGACGTAGTCAAAGGCAAGTTTTACGTTGAGAGGGATGGAAATGGACGTGATGAGTCCTCTCGGACGAAGGGGGAGGAACTCACCGACATTCGATATTCGAGAATCGTCTGTCGAATATCGAGTTTCGATTTTCGCATCCAACGCGAGAAAGACCGTCCCCAATGTTGAGCGTCCGTCGCCCGAGACAAGAGTCCCGGCAACGGTGGCGGCGTTGCGGATGTTAAGCGGCGCTTCGAGCCTGAGTGCGGATTTCAACGCTGCCGGGCAGTGATCGGTTTCAAGCAATTGCTGCAAGGTGACTGTCGCTCCAATATCGAGGTTGTTTCCGCTTTTCTTGATCGAGTCAAGACTGAGGGATTGCAAATCCACAACTTCAACGGGATCAGCTGTCGAGTGGGAGAGAAGCGTGCCCCCCCCAAGCGGAATTCTATTCGCTTGGTTTAAAAGCGTAAGAGCTTCATCCAGGGTTTTGGGTCGGTGATAGGTGGTGATCATATTTATTCTCCAAGGGAAGTGACTTTATTATACAACGTTGCACTTCATCTACGCTCTCTAGACGCGTTTGACCTCCACTCAGCGCGAATGAAAACAGATAAAAAAAGTTACCGCCATCAACACGATGGCGGTAACTTCTATCGATCAGCCTGGCGGGTCGCCCCTGCACGTTATTCAGGATAAACCTTCCACCCAAGTTCATTCAATCTGGACTTGTCAAATTGCTTCACTGGGACATCCATTAAAAGCGTATTTCCCTCCGCCAGCAGTTCATTGGTCTCTGCATCGTAAATGCCTGCCCACGCCTCCGCGGACCTGGCTTTTGATTTCCCTGCCTTGCCGATGATCTTCAATTGTCTGCCGATGGGCACATTCTTGCGATATTTCACTTCCAGTTTTGCGGTGAACATGAAGCGCGGATTCGCCGGATCACTGCCCATATGGGCGCGGCCGGAGATCTCGTCAACGATGGCTGCGACGATGCCGCCATGCAGAACGCCGGGATATCCTTGAAAATGATCCGGCGCGATGTAGCTTGATTCCACCTCGCCTGGTGCCGTTTCGTAAATGTGCAGGTGCAAGCCGACGGGATTTTCCATCCCGCAGATAAAGCAGTAGTGTGAGTTGGGCTGGCGTTTCCGCGTAGTGTTTTCAGTTTGGGATTGCATAGATTGAAAAATGTCCTTTGCATAGTCTAACCTTAACTTGCTCGTTCGTGCTTCGGCTGTAGCTGGGTCTCGCTATGTGGCGCAAAAAGCGCCACTACTCGACCAGCTGCTCAACGCGAGATTATCGATGTGCCTTGACTCCCACCTGCTGGCACATATCCAGCACAGGACAGGTGGAACAGTGAGGCAGATTGCCAGTGCAGATGTGTTTTCCGAAGGGAACGAGCAGACGGTTGATCTCGATCCAATAGCGGCGCGGCAGTTTTTCTGCCAGTGCGACCATCGTCTTTTCTGGCGCGGATGCCGTTACATATCCCCAGCGATTCGTCACGCGCTGCACATGAACATCCACGCTGATAAATGGCTCTCCGCAGGCGATGCCCAAAACGAGATGCGCACACTTCGGTCCCACTCCTGCAAAGGACATCAGGACCTCCGGATCACAGGGAATATCCCCGCCGTATTCATCCAGCACACGCCGCGCGATGGCAAGGATCTGGCTCGCCTTACGCTCATGGAACGTGCTCGGGCTGATCAGCGCGTCCAGTTCCTCGTAGGTCAATTGGCTGATCTCAGCCGGGGTGCGGGCACGCTCGAAAAGCTTGCGCGAGACCGGTAATGTCACTTCATCGTACGTGCGGATGGAAATGATACAAGCCAGGAGTTGTTCAAAGGTGGTGCTAAAACCATTCTCTGCCAGCTCAAAGAGCGCCGCCTTTGGCCAGGGATTGACGGCCTTTCGGATGCGGCGTATTGCCAGACCAATCTCAAAGGGTTTCTTTTCCATGTGGATCACCTCCATTGTGGAATGGAGAAGGATCAGCCCATTATACCCACTGGCTTTTCCTGCAGATGGTTCGACAATTAAGGGATAGGGGTTTGGTTTGCGGCTGGGAGAATCAGCATATCAGCCATGTAATAGGAATGCTCGTAGGCAGTCAGTGCGCCACCCTCGCCGGGGATCGGTTCGATATTCTCGTTGCCGTTAATATCCAGTCCCGTCCGGATCTGGTTTGCCATTGCAACTGCCTGACGGATCGCTCCCTCGCGATTTGGGCTGGACGGATTTTCGAGAATGGTCATCAACTGCGTACGTAACTGCGCGGTCCAGTCGCTCACGTTGAGAGCAGAGGCTTTCACATGCTCGCCATGCGTCAGCATGTTTTCCGTTGCATCCGGCGAAGTGAGCGCCAGGTCCGCGTGTGTGTATGTGCCCTGGATATAGCCCAAATGCTCGCCGTTAAGCAGCAGACCATAGCCATCACTGGGATTATCGATATTTCCGTTTCCATTCCAGTCCTTGTGATCATCACTTCGGTTGCCGACGATCAGGTTTAACATTCTTTCAGCCTGCAGTAGCATTTCTGCTTCATTGCCCGTTTCGAAAGCGGTTAGCATTTGTGCCGATAGATCGATTAATAACCTTGTATCTGCATCCAACCCGCGGATGAAACCGATCTGGTTCGGCGTGGCGCTGAACGAAGAGAGCAAATGCCGGACGTGGGTAAATCCGCTTTCCGGCAGCCTCACGGAAAAGGCGATGTTGCCCGACGAGTTGGGGTTGCCGTCATTGGGTTCGATGGTAATTTCCAGTGCGCTGTAGGTGCCGATCAGATTTCTCCCGCTGCTATCGACAAAACCTAGGGATCCTCTGTTTTCCGCATCGAAAGCAATCGTCCCAATGCTGATGCGTTGTTCCGCGTCATCTTGAATGAGCCATGCTTCGTATTGATTTGCTTCAGGAGGTAGCGGCATGGAGGAGGTGGAAAATGTCACCTGGTCGGCGGGTGCTGTGCCATCTTGAAAGCGCAGCAAGCCAATCGGTTCCGCTGCATTGATGGGAACCACTCCATTCGGCTCTGTGGGAGCTTGACCGGTGCTGTGAACTTCGATCGAGTGGTCGGTTGCGGGGGGAGGTTGAGTGGGCTGGCTGGAAGCGATCAGGCGCGGAACGGTGAACGCAGCAAGTGCGACCACCAGAAGTCCAATGGCCGTAAACGCCGCTACACGCGTCCACGCGGGAGTTGAGGCTCCTTTCCCGCCACCGGAAAGGGTCGCAGACTGAGGCACGCGCAAACCGGGGAGCGAGATCCGTAACGTGCTGGCTTCCGCGACCATGCCGATGGCATCCATGTAATCTGCGGCGAGGGCGCGGGCAGTCTGGTAGCGATCCTCCGGGTTCTTGGCGAGTGCCCGGCCAATGACCGCCTGCACAGCGGGTTGGAGTCCAGCGATGGAAGGCGGTGGTTCGTTGATCTGTTTGAAGATTACCGTCCAGGAAGTATCTCCTTCAAAGGGCATGCGCCCCGCCACCATTTCATAAAGGACAACGCCAAGCGAATAGATGTCGCTGCGATGATCCACTTTCAATCCCTGTGCCTGCTCCGGGCTCATATAGGCGGGCGTCCCGCTGACGGCTCCGGAAGCCGTCTGGGTTGTCGATTGGGCAATACGGACCAGACCAAAATCGGTGATGACGGGTTCTGTTCGTTCCGTAAGCGGTTGGTCAATGGAAATATTGCTTGCTTTGTTATGCAGGATGATGTTGCCCGGTTTGATGTCGCGGTGAACCACTCCCTGTTCGTGAGCATAATCCAGTGCGGTGGCAATGGTGATAAGCAGGCGCGCGATCTGGACAGGTTGTAGTCGTTGGTTGTGTTTGTGCATTTCCCGCAGATACACGGCCAGCGATGGACCCATCAGGTATTCCATCACAATGTAGGGATGCCCCTCTGCTGTATCAAAATCAAATATCTGGACGATGTTGGGATGCCGCAGACCCGCCACTACTTTGGCTTCGCGCGCAAAGCGTGATTGCAGATCGGGGTCTGCTTCAATATAGTTGTGCATGACTTTGACTGCGACCGCGCGGTCCAGCGTGAGATGAGTGCCGAGATACACCTCTGCCATTCCGCCCCTGGCGATCTCTCTCTCGATACGTACCTTGCCGACAGTTTTACCGATCCATTCAGGCATGAAAGAATTATACAACGCGAATTAAACGCATCGTTAATTGAAATGGTATGAAAACGAACTTTTTGCGGATGCAGCTAAGACGTTCTATTGCTCCACGACCGGCAGCAGGTCAACTTCTGCATTGCAGGACACGAATCCTGGGGAATTGAAAACCCATCCCCCTGATTCGCTCCCATCCACTTTGATCTTGATCCATTCTCCATCCGCACTGAGCCCGACCGGTTCGATCGTGTCGCCATTGGACAGGAACGCAGTCGATGAGAAGGTTGTACCGGGTCCATTCCGGACATTCAACGTCATCGCGCTGACATTGCAGAGCAGTGATACCTCGAAATTCCGAATGATCAAATTGTCAAAATGGATATGCGTACTGGCGCTGTCGAAGGATTCGACGTAAAAGCCGACTTCTCCGCTGACGTAATCGGAATCAGTGGCCTGCCCCACGAGCTGATCGTTGATATGAAAGAGGAAGTTGGAGCCCTGTGCGTCCACCCGCAGAGCATCATCTACATCCAGATCATGAATGTTTTCGTTAGTCCCTTCCGTCAAGACGACCAACCCACTGGGGGAGCTTTTAAGTACGTACCACTTTTTGGTGCGAGGAGAAACGGTAAAGGCATAGTACGCATCGCCTGAGCGGCGGAAGGCTAGTCCATACCGAAAATCACCTTCTGCGGCCGTTTTGGCTGACGCGGTAAGGACATCCAGCTCGACAGTGAAATCGTCAAAGCTGCGCTTTTGAGGTTCGAAGACGGTGGTTCTGTAGCTGGGCCCTGTGAGCTCGATGTGGTAATACTCCGGTTCATGGTAACCGATGAAATAATTGTCAAACTTTCTCTCAGGCCAACTGGTGGCGGGATTGGTGAAATCGTCCTGATAGAGCAAAGTGACCCCGGGTTCCTGAGGTTCACGAACTTCCAGATTACGGATGACCAATGTGTTGAAATGAATATGAGTATTCGGGCTGTCGAAGGATTCGACATAGAACCCGATCTCTCCCGTGGCATAGTCAGGGTCAGTGGCCTGCCCCACAAATTGGTCATTGATGTAAAACGTGAAATCGGGGCCCTGTGCATCCACGCGCAGCATGTCATCCACATCCAGGTCGTGGATATTCTCGTTCGTTCCTTCTGCCAAAATGCTCAGTTCGGAGGGAGAGCTTTTCAGCACATACCACTCTTTGGCGCGCGGCGAGATGGTAAAGGCGTAGTACTGGTCGCCCGAGCGGCGGAACGCCAGACCATAACGAAAGTCGC
>DATKED010000150.1:0-4395 GCA_035512375.1 Anaerolineales bacterium | reverse complement strand
TTGTGTTCCTCGGTAAAATGCTTCTTCCAATCGCCTATCTTCCCGGAACGAAAGGTGGGAGAACGCCTGGGATTGATGGAAGATTCGAGGGCTTCGAGAATCACCTGTCGGGAAGCCCTCTTCGGGGACGATATTTGAAGCGGAACGCGGGCTAGGAAGTGGTCAATGATACGGTTCAATATCGAGGTACGGTCGTTGATCAAATCCTCGAAATGGATCTTCATTACAGAGGGTTGCTCAAGCCAGCCAAGGTAAGGAGCAAAGCGTTCGGCGATATTCGGAAACTCGATATTGAGATCAGGTCTGCCCAAAATGCTTGTCGAGAGACGCGCATTGAAATCAGGCAATGATTGAAAGTATTCGTGATGGACATGCCGCGCTTCCATGTCAGTCACATAAAAAACGTGCGAGACGACCACATCACGCGGATCACGAAAGATAAAGTAGGGAACAAATGCAGGTGAGCAAACGCGTTCTACAACTTCCGGTCGTGCAAAAAGATGAGCAGACGCAACATCGCGCGGACGCAGAGAATCCAACCAATTTAAGGCTTGCCCGGGCGCGCGCTTGCGTCCGCTCTCGCCGTCGTATTCGGCATAAAAGGAATGAAGCCGGCGGGAGAACGGTGCAACGAGATTGAAACCAAGCAAAATCTGGTCGAGCAAATGGGTGCCGCTCTTGGGAAAGGAAATGCCGAGCAGGGTGGGCAGCTCTTCAGGTTGCGACCCGAAGCGGATTCGTTGCATTCCTTTTTCAGTTTGGTATAGAATGGAGCGGAGCGATGATTTCAAAGGCATGCAGGTATTTAACCACAAATTTGCCTTGCAAGACATAAACCAAATTTTATGGCTATGGCGGTGCAAAATATGAAGACAACGATTTTCAACACACCCATTCTCAGCGGGATGTATCATCATCTTGCAAAAATCATCATGCGTTTGCTCGGCTGGCGCGTGGACGGAAAACTTCCTGACATACCAAAATTCGTTTTGATCGGCGCGCCGCATACCTCCAACTGGGACTTTCTCCTGTTCCTCGGTGTGATCTTCACGCTGCGGGCGAACGTCCACTTCATGGGCAAAGCGGAGATATTCCGCTGGCCGATTGGCTGGTTCTTCCGCTACTGCGGCGGCGTTCCTGTGGACAGAAAAAAATCCACTGGACTGGTGGAGCAAATGGTAAAAGTAAGCAATGAATCGAATCAGTTCATCCTGACCATCGCTCCCGAAGGGACACGTCACCACGTGGGCGATTGGAAGCGCGGCTTTTATCACATTGCCAAAAGCGCAGGGATACCCATCGTAATGGCAGTCGTGGACGGCAGGCACAAAACTGTCCGTATCGGGCAGGTGTTTCATCCCACAGAGAATATGGAAGCGGATATGAAAGCGATCAAGGAAGTTTTTGAAGGAATCGTGGGGATCAACCCGAGGCGGAAGTATATAACGCTTGAAATTTGAGACACTGTTGATTTCAGCAGAGACTTATTCTATATTCCAGGAATGAGGAAATCATTAGAAAATCCACGAAACTTTACAATACACTGCATTATTCTTCAAAAGGTTATATCCATCAGCAATCGCAAATTTTGAAAATCACTTTATTCAGAACCAAATCCATCCTGTTGAGTCAAATTCAACGGGAACGCGTTGGATTAACACGTTAGATACGTGAGTATATTAAGACAATAACTTCGCTGGACAAAAGGAACCCAAATGACATCTTATCTCGCCTCCACCCCGCCCATGGGCTGGAACTCATGGAACACATTCGGACATAACATCAACGAGAGCGTCGTCCGCGAAACAGCGGACGCGCTCGTCTCAACAGGTCTCAAGGATTACGGCTATGAATATATCGTGATTGACGATTGCTGGTCCATTAAGGACCGGCGCGACGGCAACGGCGATCTCATCCCTGACCCCGAGAAATTCCCAAGCGGAATCAAAGACCTTGCAGATTATGTTCACAACAAAGGCTTCAAACTTGGCATCTACTCCGACGCGGCAGAGAAGACCTGTGCGGGCTATCCCGGCAGTTTGGGCTTCGAAGACCAGGATGCACAGCTCTGGGCTTCGTGGGGAATCGATTTTCTCAAATACGATTACTGCCATGCACCGTTGTTCGATCAAACCATCGCCATCGAGCGCTACACGCGCATGGGTGAAGCCCTCCGCAAAACAGGACACGAATTTCTCTTTTCGCTCTGTGAGTGGGGTAACCAGGCTCCTCATTTGTGGGGACGCAAAGTCGGCGGTCACATGTGGCGTGTCTCAGGAGATGTGCATGATAGTTGGATAAACATCTGGCTGAATGGCTGGTATGCCACCGGTCTGGATGTTTCGATCGACATCGCAAACGAAGTGCATGAATATGGTGGTCCCGGCGGCTGGAACGATCTCGACATGCTGGTCGTTGGTCTCAAAGGCAAAGGTCAGATCGCGGGCACGGGCATGTCATTTGTTGAATATCAAACGCATATGTCAGTGTGGTGCATGGCTTGCTCGCCGCTGATGATCGGCTGCGACATCCGCAAACTGGATTCAGACACCGCCTCCCTGCTGATGAACCGCGAAGTGCTGGATGTTAATCAGGATCCGCTGGGAATCCCTGGCAAGCGCGTCAAGCAAATGGGAACATGCGATATCTGGACAAAACGCCTCGCGGACTCATCCGTGGCTGTTGCTGTGATGAATCGCGGATCACGCCCGGAAGATGTTATCGTCAAAGCGCGCGACATTAGCCTGTTCGACACGCCCAAGCTGGCGCGCAACCTGTGGACCCTGGAGGACATTGCCGATTTCAAAGTCGAGTTGACTCAACGGGTCCAACCGCATGAGACGATTTTGTTGAAGGTGATACCGTAGAACAAGAGCAAAAAAGAAAAGCGACCCGTACAGGTCGCTTTTTCCTTAATTTGCCTCTGCCATTGCCTTCTTGAATTCAACCAACGCCTGGATGGGAGTCGGGTCGACGCCATAACCCATCGCGAGATAGTACGCTACATAATCGCCAAAGAGGATCAACGTCCACATATGGGCGAGGGGCGTGTTGCCGCGCGCGTCGACGAAGTCTGTGTTCATGCCCTCGAGCATGAACGCCTTGCGGGTCAGGTCAGAGCGCAGGCGGTTGCGGGGATGATCGGAAGGCGCGCGCAGGAAAAGGGTCATCGTGTGAGGGTTGAGCACCTCCTGCGGGTGCATCGTCCCGGCAAGGGTGTTATGGTTGGCTTCGGGCAGGAACTCGAAATTCGCTCCTGCCTTGGCGACCTCATTGATCTGACCCTTCCAGCGGCGGGCGACCGTGCTGAGCAGGCCTGAACCTGCGACTGTGACCCAGCGTCCCATCAATTGACCAGCATAGCGCTTGGCAGGATTCTTTACGGCAAGAACATCCGGCTTGAGACGTTGCTGTGAGTGTTTCATGGAAGCCAGCGCATCGTCCAGCGCCTCCTTTTGATCGGGAATGAATCCCAATCGCTGGAACATTGCCAAAAGCAAACCGAAGGAAAATCCCACAGCAGCGCGTGGCTGACCCACGTGGTTGAACGTCCAGATCGGGATGCTACTTTCTTCAGCCCGCCTTGCAAGCTCACCGCCGGTGCTCACCACAACAATCCGGCACCCGGCTTCGCGCGCGGCTTCGAAGGCGTCAAGAGTTTCCTCGGTATTGCCAGAGTGCGATGAACAAATGACCAGCGTCTCTGCGCCGCGCGCGAAGAGGGGAAGTCCATAATCGCGTTGAACGGAAACAGGGACCGGGGCGAGAGAAGCGCAATACGAAGCGAGCAAATCCGCCCCGATGGCGGATCCGCCCATGCCGGCAATCACAATCTGTCTAAAGTCCTTCCACTCAGGCAAACCATGTTGCAGACCGAGCTGGTAGGCAAACCCAAGCTGGTCAGGAAGATTGTTAATTTCGCCAAGCATGTCGAGCGTATCGAGTTGTTTGAAATAATCGAGGTCATCAAGATTCATACATCGGCTCCCTTAAAAAGATGGTTAAACTACCCGGTTATTCTACAGCAAATTAGACGATTTTTTGCATTGAAATTGTCAGGGAAGAAGGTGGAACTCTGCGCGATGATGTATACGATTTACACAGATATACAGATTCGCGAACACTGAGGCGCAATGCTCATTCGGAGGGCGGATCTGAAGGAGGTTCCATGTTCAGGAAAAAACTCCTTGGCATGGTTTTACTGGCGGGAATGTTAATTTCGCAATCAGTGCCAAGAGCACTTGCAGCAACCAGTTGTGATCACGCACAATTCGTGTCTGATTTGACTGCTCCAGATGGTTCATCCTTCGCGCCGGGCACCGGGTTTATCAAAACCTGGCGCCCGGCGCTGATCGAGCAGTTGAAGGGGAGCATGAATCAGTCAAACGGAGATAT
>DATKED010000149.1:0-7558 GCA_035512375.1 Anaerolineales bacterium | reverse complement strand
CTTCATCGACAGACGAAAAACCGATGTCCTCTTTCAACATCGGCTCGTCAGACTGCAAAACCAACAGGCTTGTGTCTCTGACTTGAGACCACTACTCAGTTTTCAATGATCTGTCAGGGGGACGAGATCGGTGAACTTACTGGCGAACGCTGATTATACGCTTTTTGTGAACTTTGTCAATAGTCGTCAGACAAGTTTACCTTAAAAAATTGCCTTCCATGCCAATTCCGGATGTGGGATTCAATCAACTCGACCGCCCGACCCACCCCACCTTCGCCTCGAATCTGCGCGCCGAGAGCCTGGGCGCGCTCACGAACTGACCTCCCACCCGCCTCGGCGATCGCCTGCGTTAACCTGTCCACTGAGAGATTCTTCACGAGAATCGGCTTGGATCCAGCACCCACGGCATGGACTCTCCTCCCCCAAAACGGCTGGTCTGCCGTAAACGGCACAACGATATTCGGGATGCCCGCCCGCAACCCGGCAGATGTTGTCCCTGCCCCGCCATGATGGATAATCATGTTGCAGCGTGGCAATAACCAATCGTGTGGAACCGCGTCGAGGTACAGGAATTCTTTCGATGAAGGATGGTTGACCATCCCCCACCCCGAAAGGATGATTCCGCGTTGATTTGTCTGAATTAAAGATTCCCGTATGATGAGGTCAATCTTTTCAGCATCGCGATTGACCATGCTTCCAAACGAAACACACATCGGGGGTTCGCCTGATTCAAGAAAGCGCTGCAGTTCGGAGGAAGGTTGATACGGAGGATTCGAATCGAAAAAATAGTATCCCGTTACATGGACGTTTGGGACCCAATCGCTTGAGGGCGGGAGTACGCTCGGGCTCCACGCGCATAGGATCGGAGTCGGAGGGCAAAGCGGATCTTTGTCAAAGGGTGAGTAAAGTTTCCGCTTGGGAAGTCCCGCGCGGCGGCGGACTTGTTCATATCCATAAACCGAAGTCCACCAGGTAATTTGTTGCGATAGAAGATGCGTCAGGCGGTTCAGCGCGCGCACTTTTAGATCGGGCATTGTGACGTTGGGATAATCGCCCGTGGGCGAAAACATCGGGAAAGTTTGAATGTGCACATCGGGAACATTTTTTTCGCGCGCAAGTGTATGCGCGCCGACCATGTGAGCAAATGTGTGGATAATTAGATCCGCATTCTCACACTCTTTAGAAGTCTGCCTCGCGACATCGGCGCCGATGGCAATGGCATGATCCATCATCTCGCGCATTTGTTTGACGAAGTTGTATCCCGCATTGTTGAAGCGGCGGCTCAGATCTTCAGGATCACCCGCCAGGGGAACAAAAGGGATACCGTATCCTTCAACAAGATTTTGAAACCGCGACGGCGCGGCGAGTTTGACGGAATGCCTACGCGCCATCAAGCCCAGTGATAGTGGAAGAAACGGCTGCACATCGCCGCGCGAGCCATAGGTAAGGATGGTGATATTCACAGCCGGATCAGAGGATGTTCCTGCGGTAGGGCAGGACAAGTTTATGGACAATACCAAGCAGATCCATGTCGCCCTCATAGTGCCAGACCTGGCGGTCGCGGAACATGAACGGGGGCTTATGACGGACATCGTCGGAAATGAGATGCACCGGCACACCCGCCCCTATACCTACACCCGCCTCTATACAGGTATTCAAGTTCTCTTTTGAGACATCCGCGATCATCATATGGGCGTTCACAACCAGGCGTATGATCTCCTGTTGGATCAGACCCTGATGAATCTCATCGCCGACCTGGCATGGCATCAATGTAACCCTTTGAATGAAGCGCCGGAGCACATGGTTTCTGTGTTTGTGTTCCACCTTCAGGTCAGTTCCATAAAAAATATAAGGCGGGCTGGGAGGTACAATCCATTCTTCCTGAAGTCTAAAAAGAAGCGTATAAATTTTCTGTTTTAAACCTGCCTGGTTTTGATAATCGCCTTCGGAAACAGGTAAAACCGCGAGCGCACTATTTTGAATCGTCCTTGGGAGCCTGACAGACTCGTCAACCGCGAGGACATATGGCATGTTCAAAGACAATGCCAGTTCAACCTCTTCCAGGATTCGTTTTCTTGCTTCCTTATCAAACGCACCCGAAAGAATTGCGGCCATCCCTCCGCAGCCGGCAATCACCTTTCTGGCACGATTCATTTCAACATTGGATCCAGCGGGATTGCCGACCAGGCGGAAGCCAAGTCCCCTGGCTGCGTCGCACACCATGCCAAACAAGGCAGGTTCCCCGTTGCGGCTGGGTCGGGTGACAAAAATATCGTGGCCGTGCGAGCCTCCCAGTGCCGGGTCTGCAGGATATAGATTTTGAAGGAGCTCACTGGCAGCAACCAGGTCGAACCCGTTCCCGACCATGTCAACCCTCCTGGTGTTTTGCAGGAAATCAGGCACATCACAATCCTCGATCCGAACCGGGATGATGGAAAAAGCTCCTCCAGCCTGATCACGTTGTTTTACACCGGCTTCAAACTGCAACCTCACCCAACCAGATTCCGTGGCGCGCCGCGTCAACACGATCAACATGGACTGGCAAAGCCCGAGAGTACGTTCGATATCCGCCGCACCGGACGACTCGGAAGGCAGGATGCCAGTGCTGTACAGCACCGATACACCCGCCTTGTTCGAGAGCCATGACTCGATCTGCCCGACAAATTTCGAATCGGCGTGTGCCGCGCTGATAAAGGATCGATATCTCCTCTTATTGTGTGAAAGACCCATTACCATGTCCCTTCCGAGAAATTGAGCGCCTATTGTCCATACGAATCCAACTTACTTTAAAGTATACTAGAACTCACCATGCGCCACCGCGTTGAAGCACCCAGGGTGATCCTCTCCGGGCCGTTTGCCCAAAAAGGAAGATGCTGATGAAACAAGTTCGAATCGAGCAAAAAAAACTCGTGCTGGACGACTTCCTCAAAGTGGAGGAGGCTCGTCTGCAGTATGAACTGCACAGCGGTGAAATGAGTCGACCGGTGCGCCGCTTCAGCCTGGAACGGGGGAATTCAGCGGCAGTCCTTGTGTACAACCTTGATACGCAAAAGATTATCGTGACCAATCAGTTCCGTTACCCGACCTACAAAAACGGGCACGGCTGGCTGACTGAAATCGTTGCCGGGATGATCGATGAAGGGGAAACCCCCGAGGAATCTGTCCGCCGGGAATTACTGGAGGAAGCCGGACTTATCATAAACACATTTGAGCAGATTTGCACCTTTTACCCTTCCCCGGGCGGAAGCTCCGAGTTGATCTTTCTGTATTACGCCGAGGTATCCGGCAAATACGCTATCTATAACAAATCCGGCGGGTTGGAGGGCCATGGGGAGGATATCGTTTCGACGGAGATGTCGCTGGATGAAGCGCTGGAAAAAATCCGAAGCGGCGAAATTATCGATGCCAAAACCATCATGAGCATGTACTGGCTGGAAAACCGGTTTTTGAAAAAATCATTTCCCCGATAGCAGGGAGGGACTCACCATGGATAATAAATACGCCGACAAAACATGTTTTGTCATCATGCCCTTCGGCAAAAAAACAGACCTGGACGGAAAGCCGATCGATTTCGACGTTGCATATAAGAACTTCATCAAGCCCGCCGTCGAGGGGATCGGGATGGAATGCATCCGGTGCGACGAGATTATCGAAACAGGATCCATTCATTTTAAGATGTTCCAGGGGATCTTCGAAGCGGACGTGGCGATAGTGGATATCACATCGCTGAATGCAAATGTCTTTTACGAACTTGGGATCCGGCATGCCTTGAACAAGCACGTGACCTTGATCATCCGCAAAGCCGGCTCGCCCATCCCGTTCAACATCAACGGCTTGACCTCCGTCGAATACATCCTGGATACCGAGGAAGATATCAAGAGGAGCAAGGGAACGATTCAGGAGTACATCAAGAAAGGGCTGGAAAAACAAAACGTGGACAGCTTCGTCCACCAGGCGCTCGACAACCTGAAAGTGGAACGCAAGCCCAAACGCATCGGTAAAAAGGAAATTTACCTGTACCCGCTTGCCAGGGTCTCCGGAAAGGAAATTGGCTTGATCACAGGCGACATCCAAAAAATCACTGAGATTGACGTCTGGGTGAATTCAGAAAACACAAATATGCAAATGGCGCGGCATTTCGAACGCTCGATCTCAGCCACCATCCGCTACCTTGGTGCAAAAAGGGACAGGGCGGGGCGCGTGGTGGAAGATTTGATCGACAACGACTTGCGTAAAGAGGTGGGCACCGGGGATGTTCCAGCGGGAATCGTCATCCCGACCGGCTCGGGTGAATTGCTAAATTCACACAACGTCAAAAAGATATTTCATGCCGCTTCCGTTGTGGGCCAGGTGGGGTATGGTTACCAGCCCATCACTGAAATCACAGACTGCATCCATAATGCCCTCAAACTTGTAGATTCTGCCGAAATGGCAAATGTAAATATTCAATCCATCCTCTTCCCCTTGATGGGTACAGGCACAACCCGACTGGACTCAAAGGGCATTGCCGAACGATTGATTGATGCAGCAATCTCGTACGTCGAGGAAAAACCGGATACAAAGATCCAAAAAATTTACTTCCTTGCCTATCATGAAGAGGATTTGGAACTTTGCAGACACATTTTTGAACACGAACCCCGAATTTTGCACCCGAAGGTATAAATGAAATGTCCCGCTTATGGCGGGACATTTCTTCTGGTTCAATTCCCACCTCCTGATAACGCCCGCAGCAAGGTGTTTTGAGCGGCATCTTCCAGATCGCCGCCCATAAGTAGACCGCGCGAACCGTAAGTGAGGATCGTTATTTTCATTCGCGATATCTTACCCCGCACAACATGCTATACTGACACAAACGAGGAGAGACAATGAGCAAGATCGGTATCCTGCACCCTGGTGAAATGGGAATCTCACTTGCCGCCTCAGCCATCAGCAGCGGACATGAAGTGTATTGGGTATCACAACATCGCAGTGACAGGACCCGCCAGCGCGCAGAAAAATACAATCTTATTGATGCCGGTTCGCTGGAACAACTCTGTCCAGCCTGCGAAATGATCTTCAGTATTTGTCCGCCTCACGTCGCAGAAGATGTTGCGAATTCTGTGATTGAACACGGATTCACCGGTATCTATCTGGATGCCAATGCCATCTCCCCACAACGCGCCCTCAAAATCGGACAGATGCTGGAATCAAACGGAATCCACTTTATTGACGGAGGCATCATCGGCGGACCCGCCTGGAAGCCCAAAGAGACATGGCTCTACCTATCAGGAAAGGATGCCGGAGTAATCACAGATTGCTTTATCAACGGACCGCTTGGGACCAATATCATCGGAGATGGAATCGGCAAAGCCTCTGCTTTGAAGATGTGCTATGCCGCCTACTCCAAAGGGACTACCGCTTTGCTCGCAGCGATTCTTGCGGCAGCTGAGGCGTTGGGTGTACGCGAGGAACTGTATCAACAATGGGATATGGATGACGGGAGTTTCTCAGTACAAGCGAATCGAAGAGTGAGCGGTGCAACAGTCAAGGCATGGAGATTCGAGGGCGAAATGCATGAGATCGCAGATACGTTTCAAGGAGCGGGTCTGCCAGGCGGATTCCACGAAGCCGCGGCAGAAATTTATCAGCGCATGGCGGGGTTCAAAGATTTTACCGAACCATCAAAACTTGAAGTCGTATTAGACGCACTGCTCGATCGACAAAAACGCTCCTG
This sequence comes from Anaerolineales bacterium, assembly GCA_035512375.1. Lineage (GTDB taxonomy): Bacteria > Chloroflexota > Anaerolineae > Anaerolineales > Villigracilaceae > Defluviilinea. The sequence goes on along the minus strand of DATKED010000149.1, from coordinate 1,845 downwards.
ATGGAGCGATTTGTTTTACATATCCTGCCTTCCAGACAAGGCGCGGAGCAGGGTGTTCTGATCGGCGTATTCCAAATCGCCACCCATGGGCAGACCGCGTGCGAGACGAGTGACATGCACGCCAAATTGCTTTAATTGATTCTGCAAATACAACGCCGTCGCGTCTCCTTCCATGCTGGGATTGGTTGCAAGGATCACCTCTTTCACTCCACCATTCGCCATGCGTGCAATCAACTGTTTGATCTTCAAATCGTCAGGACCGATCCCTTCGATCGGCGACAGCACCCCCTGTAAGACGTGATACCTGCCCTGAAATCCGCCTGTGCGTTCCAGCGCCAATACGTCCAACGCTTCTTCCACCACACAAATGAGACCGCCATCGCGCCGCGCGGACTCACAGATCTCGCAGCGTTCGCGTCCTGCTTCGGTAATGTTGAAACACTCCTGGCAAAATGCCGTGTTCGCTTTGAGGTTGGCTAGAGCCGCCGCCAAATCCTGCGAGACATCATCGGTGGTGCGCAGGAGATAGAATGCCAATCGTGACGCGCTCTTGGGTCCGATACCGGGGAGACGCTCGAGGGAGTTGATAAGGGATTGGATGGATTCGGGTAATAACATATCGTTAGGTATCTTTGCGAGGAAGCCTGTAAGGCTGACGAAGCAATCTCGTCTACCGTGCAAATAAGGGATTGCCACGCGCCTTCGGCGCTCGCAATGACAATAAAACTAGAAAGGCAACCCACCCGCCAGAGGACCCATCAACTTCTCTTGAAGTTCACGCGACTGGTCGAGCGCCATATTGACCGCGGACAAAACCAAATCCTGCAGCATTTCGGCATCCGCGTCTTTCAATAGATCGGGGTTGATTTCGACAGACTGGCATTTCTGGTCGCCGGTCATCACAACCTTGATCGCGCCGCCACCCGCGGTCGCAGTGACCGTCTCTACGGCAAGTTTTGCCTGCGCTTCTTCCATTTGTTTTTGCATGCGCTGCAGTTGCTGCATCATGCCGCCCTGGCCGCCCATTTGTGGTCCTTTGTTGAATCCTTTAGCCATAAGATACTCCTCTAAATAATAATTTCGTACAAAACTAATCCCACCAGGCTTCCAAAATCACGTAGGGGTTATCTTCCACCTCAGAAGTGCCTAGCACATCGCCTGCACTTTCTCCGCCAATCCATTGGATTTCATCAGCGCCAAATTGTGCTTTCAACACTTCTTCCAGCTTGAATCCCCAGCCATCTTCAGGGTAAATATAAAGCGTATCCGCATGCCAGTGCCCATCTGACATATCACGAAGAGAAATCAAGTTGAGCGGTAACAAGACCGCACGCCACATCTTGTGATTCTCTTTCAGCCATTCCGCAATCTTTCTGCCGCTAAAAAAATTGAAATTCGTTTTCGCAATAATATCGAGTTGTATTTGTTGTGCCTCACTGATCTTTTTCTCAGGTAATTGAGGCGCAGGCGGGATAATAAACTCTGGTTTTATATCGCGCCGTTTCTTTCCTCTTTCGGATTTCTTATCAATTGCCATCGTTAAACCTCACTTACCAATTACGAATTACGCAACGTGGCTAGACACGGGCCTCACCATCGCTCGACCACCCCATGAAACTAATCCTGCAAATCCACAATCTCGCCGCCGTGTTGGATGGCGGTGGCCACCATGCCGTCCTGCGCCACGTTCGGCGGGATCTTGCCTTTGGCGTTCGTCACCGTGCAGCGGATGGACGCATCCACGCCGAATTGATCCTTGATCAGTTTTTGGATGGCTTCGATCTGGTCTGGCTTGTCAAGTTTTGAAACCAGCACATCGCTCGCCAAACCCAGGATGAGCGTGCC
>DATKED010000148.1:0-7549 GCA_035512375.1 Anaerolineales bacterium | reverse complement strand
CCCGGACGGCGCAACGGGGCAAAGAAAGGCAATCCCTGAATATGATCCATATGCAGGTGTGTCAGCAGGATGTGAACACGATCCAGAGTCGCGGGCAGACCTTGTCCTAAATTGCGGATCCCTGTTCCTGCATCGAGGATGATCAGCGTACCTTCACTCCCCTGCACTGATACACAGGATGTGTTTCCGCCATAACGGGCGGTATCGAAGCCGGGTGAAGCGAGCGAGCCACGCGTTCCCCAGAATGTGACCTTCACTTCGAAATCTCCCAGAAAATGGCGATCGCGCCCAGGAAGCGATCAGCCTGTCCGATCAATGGGAAAGCCGTCACTTCAATCTCGCGTGATACTCCGTCCTTACCCTCGATCCAGAATATCTTGTGAGCCGGATGATGTTTTGACAGGGCGATGACGAGAGGCAGCTCCTCCGGTGGAAGTGATTTCCCCTCGCGATCGACAGGTTGAAAAATCGTTGCCCACTCATTGGCAGGCATGGTCCCTGTCTCGTTATAGTTTTGTCCCAGGACCACCTCAGCCGGCTCATTGTAAAAAATTAGATCCCCATCAGGATTCACGATAAAAACCGGCATTGCCAGACATTCAGCCAGATGCCTTGCCAATATGACTTCGATTTCCTGCTGAGACATATCCGCATTCCTCCGGCCCTTGTTTCTGGGTCTGATGAGAGTGGAAATTCATGAAGGAAAGAGTGACGCGCTGAATTCCTATTGCATTCTCAACAAAATTTTTCCGTCACTCCATAACTCTTCAAGATCGTAACGCTCGCGCATATCAGGCGAGAAGAGATGCACAACCACATCACCATAATCAAGGAGGAGCCAGCCCTCCCCGGCCTGCCCCTCGACCCGTCCTTTTTTCTTATGATCATGTTTTATTGCTTCCAGCACGCCTTTGGCGAGGGCGTCGAGCATACGGTCGCTGGTGCCGTTACAGATGACAAAATAATCAGTAAATGATGCGATGTCCTTGATGTCGAGAAGCAGGATGTCTTCGCCCTTTTTGTCCTCCAGGGCAGAGACAATTTTATGTGCAAGATCAAGTGCGTTCAGATATCACCTCTATTGGAAAATCCGTTATTGCGAGGGCGGTCGCCAGGATCCATCTCCTAGCGAATAGTTATATGGGATTGCTTCGCTCCCTGCGGTCACTCGTCATGACCCTGGTTTTCAGTGATGCGGAAAATAACCGAGTGTACACCGAGCCGGTGGGTTTCAAGTCGCTTTTGTACAAGTGTACCGAGTCTACTCTGGCAGTGCCTGCTGCGTCAATCCTTGTTCCTTCGAGTGCGCGGCGGATCGACTGCTGTTCGGTCGCGGTGACACGCAAAGCGTGTTTGACACGTCCGATCGTCAGGTGTGGAGAGAAGCCTCGTTCTTCGGATCCATAACCTAATCTGCGCGCGGCAGACTCGATTCCACGCTGGAGCGCTTCCAGCGCAGCCGGGGCCTGGATGCCGATATAGATCACACGCGGTCGCCTCAAGCTTGGGAAGGCGCCGAGTCCGCCTAGATGGAGATCGAAACAGTGGATGAGATCAGCCTCGGCGTGCAGCATCTGAGACAGCATCTCCACATTTGCGGGAGAAATATCGCCCAGGAACTTTAAAGTCAAATGCATGTTTTCCATCGGAACCCAACGAACAAGTGATCCGATCCCTTCCTGCAGAGGAGCTGTTGCCTTGCAAATGGCTTCTCGAATTTCACGGGGAATTTCAACTGCAATGAATGCGCGCAGAAGACTCATGTTTTCAGGTGGCTTCGGATTGATTGCCCAGCGCTCGTTCCACGGCTTCTTTCAGATCGAGAAAGCCAACGGGCTTTGTGAGGTAGTTGGATGCGCCTGCCTCCATGCCATGTTTGATATCCGCAGGCATGCTCTGGGCAGAAACCACTACCACCGGAATACTGGCGAGAGCCGGGTCGCGGCGCATCTGTCGCAAAATATCAAGGCCCGAGACTTCAGGCATCATGATATCAAGGATGATAATATCTGGTTTATCGGTGGTCATCATGGTGATGGCAGGTGCGCTGGATAAAGTCTTTCGTACGCGAAAACCGCTGACCCGCATCATCTCTGCAAACAGTTCAGCGGCATCTGCTTCATCTTCGATGATTAAAACGGTCTTTTCAAGCGAGGTCATGAATTGTTTTCTTTGAATAACAATAGCATAAGATAAGGGAAATCGCAAGAGGACGGATCTTTTGCGAATACGACAGGTGTTTTGTAAGATTTTTCGTTTTTCTTCTATCTATGAGAGAGACCAGTTGGAGGTTTTATGAACGAACTCGCTGATTTTCGTGCAGAAAAAGACGAATTGTTTCAAAGCGATCCGCAAAGTCCCTTAACACCGGAACAAAGACGTACGTTTACAGGTTTAGACTATTTCCCGGAGAATGCGGCGTTGCGACTTGAAGTGCAGGTTGAACCGCTATTCGACCAGCAGCCCATGCAAATGCAAACCTCGACGGGAGGTGTTCAGACGTATGTGCGTCACTCGCGTTTTAAGTTTCGAGTGGAGGGGCAGGAAGCGGAGCTGACGCTCTATCAGAATGAGAACGGTTACTTCCTGCCATTTGTGGATTCGCTGGCTGGGAAAGAGACGTATCCCGCCGGACGTTACCTGGAGCCAGAAGAACTAAATGGCAACCGTTTTCTTGTCGATTTCAATCTGGCTTACAATCCCTACTGTGCCTATAACGAAATGTGGTCCTGCCCCATTACGCCGGCGGAGAATCGATTGAAGATCCCGGTCCGCGCAGGGGAAAAATTATTTGAGCATGAATAAGAGCCAGCGGTCCTTAACCGCTGCTGAATAGGATTGTAAACAAAAAATGACGGGCGGACGCCCGTCATTTTTATTCCTTGCTTGTTTTCTCAAGGACATCCAGCAGTGCTTCGTATTCTTCGCAGCATTCTGAACACATATCCAGGTGTTCGCGGACCAGCGGCATGAGTTGTGCCGCGTCTTTTTTGTCCACTTCTCTTTCCACGTATTCATCGATCTTTGCATAGACTTCATCGCAAGGGGCATCCTCTTCACGCACACTTTCGAGCACGTGCAGGAAGCCCAAAACTGTCTCCGTGGGAAGCTCCTCACGATGATTGAAGCTACTTCTGATCTTTTGGATGATGGCTCGGAGGTTCATAGTCTTTATTTTTGATGTTTAATGCCTTGTTAATCTTACTTTTGCTCGAAAAGTGTCAGGACTTCGTTAGGTGTTATATCTTCCATGGAAAGTCGCCGCTTGAGCCTTAATCGGGCGTCGTGCAGCAGCTTATAGAGCGCGTTGCGGTTGGTCTTGAGTTTGCGTGCCGCCTCTTCCATGGGCATATCCTGTACGCCAAGCAGGATGAGCGCCTGGCGCTGACGGTCGGTCAGCTCCTCCTCAATAATGCGGCGGACACGCGCCAGCATATCGGCGCGTTCGGCTGAGGTTTCGGGACTTGCCTGGGGGTCAGCAAGCAGACCAGGGGGAGGAAGTATGTCTTCGTTTTCCGTGAGTTCGTCCAATGACGAATCACGCCATCGTTTGCGGCGGAGTTCAGTGAGCGCAAGCCGTACGGCGATCTTGTGGACCCAGGTGGTGAACTGACTGCGTCCCTCAAATGTGTTGAGTTGATCGAGGACGCGCAGGAGTGTTTCCTGTGTCACTTCTTCGACAAGCGAATTGAATTGTGGCTGCTCGGGAGAAAGCCAGCGTGAGAGCGCATAAGGCAAGCCCCTTTGAACGATTTCGCGTAAATCCTCCAGTGCGGCTTCGCGTACTGGTCCGGAAGATGTCAGGTCTGAAAGCCAGGCTTCGTTGGTTCGTGTGGCCATATTGTTGAATTATAAGACAGAAATGTTGAAGTAAAAAATAACGAGCCCCATGGCTCGTTATAGTTGGCGCGGAGGGACTCGAACCCCCGACCTCTACTGTGTGATTCTAAATGCTCAGGTCCCGCCGATCCTTGCGATCCACGGGATGGATCTCCTGCTGCGTGATTGGAAGTGATAAATATCAAAGCAACTTATGACATCCCTTTTTGCGATTTCGCCGCCATGTCCCTGCGCGGGGTCATTTCTTCGACAGGAAATCTTTTCCGTTGAAGTAGTCCGTACGCGCCAGGGCAAAGGCGCTCTTGCCCTGGTTCGCCGCCCGCTCCTGGTAGAGAGCTCCCAGGTCCGGGTCTGCCAGGGCTGCTCTGGCATAGGCATTGGCTAAACTGAAGCGTTCGCGCTGCGCCATTTGTGCCGGGCTCGGCTCGGCATTGGACTTCCGGGGGCGCTTCGAAATGATCGCCTTCTCACCTGAATTCAAGAATTGTTCTTGGCCATTGCGAGTAATTCCGAACGTACCCTCGACTACTTCAAAGGTTTCTTCCTGAAGCGGGTGAAAATGAGGATTTGGCCCGATACCACCTGGCTTGTGGTAGTTGTCAAATTGGAGCAATTCTCCGTTGGTATCTCGCCAGGTCTTGCGAAAGATGATCCGGTCGGTCGTGATTGGATTTTCGATTACATCACCAGCCTTGGGCATTTGAGCCTCCTGTGAACAAAACGATTAACATTAAATTGTCATAGTCCCGGCTACTCTCCAGCCCGAAGATTGGGGATATTATACGGTCAAATGAGAAAAAATACGTCAGCTAGGGACAAATTTGCCCCCAAAACAAACCTTGCCGTTATTTCAACCGAGTTTTCCTGTTGTCTCTTTGATGAAGGCTAATTATGGGGAAATGTCAACAGAAAAATGTATGGCTTTTTGTCCATACCGTATTAAGGGTCGGCTCCCAGGAGCCATAGCTGTGGTTATGGGATGATGATATCACTTTCATGTAATTGACCCTGGGCAAGTTGTTAATTCGATGTCTGATGATTGCACTTTTTACTGGAAACAAAAGATCGGCATCATAAGTCACGCATTCCATAACGCCAACGAATGGCGATGCTGCAGTTCATAGATCAAAAGAATAGATAGAAGTTCTTTGTCAAACTCCATTGTTCACCCATTGAGCTATCTAAGTATCTTTTTGGTTCCTGCTGTCAAAATATCGCCATTAAATTCCCGATACGCACGGCCCAATATCTCCTTCAGGCCCCGCACAAGTGATCGACTCATGCGGGGCCATTGACAGGTGCCTGTTGGAGGAGAAACGTGGAAAGCGTCTCTGCAAGCACACATGTCCGGACAGGATGCCCTCAATTTATGGGGCGGATACCTGGTTAGCATTGCGGCAACTGGCAAGCTCGCTTAAGGGCACATCAAAGCATTCATCCAGCCGAGACCGATAGGAAAAGACAGGCACCGGGCTCGAATTCTCGCAGCTGGCAACCTCCCACAACGATACATCGAAGCACTCGTCAATAGGAGAATGAGAGGCCGGGGCAGGTATTGGGTCTGCGTCGCGGCAGTCTGCAAGGTCCCTAATCGACACATCGAAGCATTCGCCGAATTGGGCACGGTACGAAGGAGCGCTGTACAGGTTCTTCATGTCTGCAGATTGCGCCTGGATTTCGAAAACGCTTGACGGACCCCTTGATTGATTGGAAACAACATCTGTTCTGGCAGTTACCCACTGAGCAGTGAGCATGAGTAGGAGCACCAATACAACAGATAAAACGGTAGTACGAATGTTCAACATGATTTTTTCCTTTCGAATAGCTTTCGAATAGCGACACTCTCAATGTAGCAGTTCCACACCCGCAAAACTTGCCATTATTCCCCGAAAATTCCCCAAAGTTATCCTGATTCCGTTATACTGTTTGTACATATTGGTTCTTAATTCCCCAAGGAAATACAAGATGGCTCGTGCTACTACCACACCGAATCAGTTTGTGAGCTTCGGTGAAATGCTGAAATATCTACGGCGCAGGGAGGGACTGTCCCAACGCGAACTTTCTATTGCTGTTCAATATAGCGATACACAGATCAGCCGTCTTGAACAGAATCAACGTGTGCCGGACGCGGCTACACTGACCGCCCTGTTTTTGCCAGCACTCCATATCGAGGACCAACCCGAATGGTCGACGCGATTTTTGGCTCTAGCTGCTAAAGTGCGAAAGGAAAGTGCTCAACGACGGACTGTTGATATTCGTTCTCCGGCCACTCCTTCACATAATCTGCCCTTTCATCTGACAAGTTTTATTGGCCGCAAAGCTGATGTGGCTCGTATCAAACAACGGCTTTCGCAACATCGCCTTGTCAGTTTGACCGGGGTAGGCGGCATCGGCAAGACGCGTTTGGCAATCCACTGTTCAAGTACGCTGCTGAGCAAGTTCAGGCATGGGATATGGTGGGTGGACCTCACCCCCTTGATGGACGATGGGCTTGTGCCGCAGGCCATCGCACAAGTCTTGGGTGTGCGCGAGTCTTCCACGCAACCCCTGATCCAATCGGTGGAAAGCTTTCTGCGTGAAAAACAATTACTGCTCGTTCTGGACAACTGTGAACATCTTATCGATGCGTGTGCGCAACTTGCCGAGGCCCTACTCACTCAGTGTGCCAACTTAAGGATTCTGGCAACCAGTCGCGAGGCGTTGGACATCACAGGCGAGGTGGTGTATCAGGTGCCAACATTGTCGCTTCCCGCGTCACAACCTCCGAAGCTCATTGATTCCCTGATGGAATACGAAGGTGTTTGTCTGTTTGTTGAGCGCGCAGAGGCCAGATCAGGCTTTACATTGACCGAGCAGAATGCCACGGCGGTACTTCAGATTTGTCAGCATCTGGACGGAATCCCGCTTGCTCTCGAGCTGGCTGCCGCACGAACCGAGTTGTTGTCGGCTGAAGATATCGCTGAACGATTGAGCGACCGTTTTAACCTGCTGAGGCAGGGTAACCGGACTTTACTACCGCGCCATCAGACACTTCGGGCGGCGATTGATTGGAGCTATGATTTGCTATCTCATAAGCAGCTGGTTCTATTTCGCCGATTGGCTGTTTTCGAGGGCGGCTGGACATTCCAGGAAGTAAAGGCCGTTTGTTCAGGCGATGATATTGGAGAAGATGAAATCCTTGATCTGCTGGGGCATCTGGTAGATAAATCCTTGGTAATCATGCAGGTAGAGAACGGTAATGCACGCTATAGGATGCTGGAGACAATTCGACAATTCGCGCACGAGAAATTCATGAACTCAATTGAAGCCGAGCGAGTACAAAAACGGCACCTGGAGTTCTTTGTCCAGTTCGCCGAAGAAGCTGACCCAAATCTGAACGGACCCGAACAAGTGGCTTGGCTCGACCGTTTGGGGACGGAGCACGCCAATTTTCGGGCTGCGCTCGGCTGGGCGCTCGAACATCATGAATTAGGGGGTGCAGCGCGCCTCGGGACAGGAATTTTTTGGTTTTGGATATTCCGTGCGCATCTGCGTGAAGGGTGGAAGTGGCTGGAACAGACCATCGAGTTGAGTCGTAGTCTGGCGCAGACGGAGCAAATGTCACCGGATGCCAAGGCTTTGTTTGCTCATGTACTCAATCGTGCCAGTCTACTGGCTTATTACCGAGGCCAGCAAACCCTGGCGCGGTCACTGGCTGAAGAGGGCCTGG
>DATKED010000147.1:0-6181 GCA_035512375.1 Anaerolineales bacterium | reverse complement strand
AGGTCTCCATCGCCATGGACTCCTCATGCGGCTCGAAGTTGATCGGTCCACGCCCCCATGGATAGTTGGTGAACGTACACCATTCTGCTGAGATGAGCGGAGAATGGTAACGGTATTTACGCGCTCCCACGACGCGTGGATGCTCATTCAGTTCAAACGCGATCTCGGTCTTGAATGTCAGGCGCGTGCCTTCCAGAATGATTTTCGGGCAAAGTTTGTTTCCCATGATTTTTCAGTATACCCGATTGTCTTTGATCGTTCAAAATGCTATACTTATTCAACAGATTTAGTGTTACTCGATGATGCAACTATTGGAGCGCGATTCGTTGTTACATGAACTTGACGCAACTCTGAGGGAGGCAGTTGCGGGACATGGGCGTGTCGTGCTGGTGAGTGGTGAAGCGGGGATTGGCAAAACCGCCCTCATAGAGCATTTCACTCGCGCGCATCAGGCCTCCGTCCGCGTCTTATGGGGCGTATGCGATTCGCTATTCACTCCACGTCCACTTGGCCCTCTGCATGACATCGCAATGGAATTAAAAGGCGAACTTTCTACGCTTCTCAATTCAAATGCAGATCGGCAAGCGATCTTTTCCGCGTGCTTCGGTGAGATCCAAAACCGTCCAACCATCGTTGTCTTCGAAGATATCCACTGGGCCGATGAAGCGACTCTCGACCTGATCAAGTTCCTCGGCAGACGCATTCAGCGCACCGGGACATTGTTCATCCTGACGTACCGGGATGACGAGCTGAGCATCGAACACCCTTTGCGGCTTGTCCTGGGAGATCTGCCGCGCGTTGTCACAACCCGGCTCCAGTTGTCACCCCTCTCTGAGTCATCTGTATTTGCTCTTGCCAGCGCCGCGGATCAGGCCAAGCAAGCCAATGAACTGTTTGAGATCACTGGCGGTAATCCATTCTTTGTCACAGAAGCATTGGCGAGCAAGAGCGGAGGTATACCCTCCACGGTGCGGGATGCCGTTCTAGCACGTGCTGGCAGATTATCCGCGCCAGCACATGCCCTGCTGGAGGCCGCGGCGGTGATCGGCTTCCGCGTGGAGCCCTGGCTCTTGTCGAATATCATCGGTGCAGACTCGACCAGCATCGCAGAGTGTATAGCTGGAGGAATGCTGCAAGTACAAGGTGATGATTATGCCTTTCGGCACGAGCTCGCCCGCCAGACGATTCTCGAAACGATTTCTCCCGACAAAAAGCTGGCGTTGCATCGAAGGATCTTGTCGGAGCTGAAAGCATCTCCTCAGACACGTAATGATTTGGCACGGCTGTCCAATCATGCCGAAGGGACAAAAGATGTGTCTGCGGTGCTGGAATACGCGCCCGCTGCAGCGCAGCAGGCTTCTGCTGCCAGCTCTCATCGCGAGGCGATTGTGCTTTACGAGTTAGCGTTGCGATTTGCTGATAGTTTGCCACCTGCCCGACATGCCCAAATGCTGGAAGCCTACGTGGCTGAATTGGGATTTCCGAATCGAGTTGCCGATCTAATCACTGCTCTGCGGAAGGCAATTGAATTATGGCGTTCGATGGGTAACCGTCTGAGGGAAGGCAGGAATTTAGCGGAGTTGTCCATTCGGCTTGTTGTTGCGGGAAGTTATACGGAAGCCGAAACGGTGAGCCAGTCTGCCATTGCGATGCTTGAAGTGCTTCCAACCGGCGCGGAACTGGCGTGGGCATATACTTCACAGTGTTTTCTTCGAATGATGCTGCGCGATTGCGCCGATGCGGTTATCTGGGGCGAGAAAGCCATTGCACTGGCTGAACATTTCGAAGACTCTGACAGACTCGCCCGCGCCTACAACTATACAGCTTGCGCGATGATGGTCATTGATTACGAACGCGGTCGCGCGCTTTTCGAGCGCAATCTCGCGAATGGGCACGAAGCCGATCTGCCTTGGGCGTTCGCAGGCGCGTACAGTTCTCTGGGATGGATGTTAGTAGAAGTGTATCAACTTGCAGATGCCGAGCGTTACCTGACAGAGGGCATTGCCTATGCCGCGGAACACGACGATCATTATCATCTTCTGCAAATGCTGGTATGGCGGGCTTTGGCGCGCCTGTACCAGGGTCGTTGGGCAGAAGCGATTGAAACCGCGTCGAAGGTCTTACAAAGCCAGCACCTCGACATCGAAACTCACACTTGCGCGCTTCTTGCCTTGGCGCGTACGCGCGTCCGTCTTGGCGACCTCGGGTCACTGACGGTGCTCGACGAGGCGTTTGCCCTGTCAGTGCAGGCGCCTGCACTCCCGCGCCTCGCTCCAGCCCGAGCCGCCCGCGCTGAAACGGCGTGGCTCACCGGTAATAACGACCCTGCCATTGAAGAAGCACGCGCGGTCTATGATCTGGCTGTAAGCAAAGAACATCCCTGGATCGCAGGCGAACTCGCCTTTTGGCGATGGCGGGCGGGGGATACCTTTACGCCTCCAGCATGGATAGCCAAACCTTTCGCCTTACAGATCGCTGGAGATTGGCGCGGCGCGGCAGAAGAGTGGGAAGGACGCGGCTGTCCCTATGAACAAGCGATGGCATTGATGGACGGCGACGAAGCCGCGCAATTGGCTGCACTGGAGATATTCGAGCGGCTCGGTGCGCGTCCTGCTGCAGAAAAACTCAAGCAAAAGATGCGCGCCCAGGGGATGCGCGGCATCCCGCGTGGACCCCGACCTGCCACGCGTGAGAATCCTTTTGGTCTTACCGCCCGCGAGGTGGAAGTGCTTGGATGTTTGGTCAAAGGACAGAGTAATAACGCCATCGCCAAACAACTCAGCCTTTCAACCCGCACGGTTGAGCATCACATCGCGTCCATTCTGCAAAAGATGCAGGTGCAATCGCGCAATGAGGCGATTGCGCTGGCTTTGAAAGAAAATCTAATCCCGTCTGAGTAAGTACCTAGGTTTCCCCAACCTTCAGATCAAAATAGGTGGTGGCTTCCGCCAATATAGGTGGACTTGCCGATGAATTTAATCGTCGCTAAGCGTACGATGTGTTCAACATTCAATGGGTTCAAATTGAAAGGAGAAAATCATGTTGAACATTCGTACTGTCATCTTGTCTATTGTGTTGGTGGTCATACTTATGCTCGCCGTCCCGTTGGTAACTGCCAGAACAGAAGCCGTTTCCAATCCTTCGAGCGATCCAGCCGGTGTGCTCGCAGCCCCAGAGCCATCCTCCAACCAGAACAGCGCGCCCATCTCATCCTATCGGTCTCGGCTTGGTGAGTGCTTTGACGTGCCGGTCAGCGAGCTTGCCAGCTGCCAGAATGCGAGCCAGATCCCTGTCTCCTCCTATCGGTCTCGGCTGGATGAATGCTTTGATGTGCCGGTGAGCGAGCTTGCCAGCTGCCGCAATGAGTATCAGGCACCCGCCCCATAGATCAGAGGGCATCCTGTCTGGACATGTGTGCTTGCAGAGACGCTTTCCACGTTTCTCCTCCAACAAGCACCGGTCAATGGCCCCGCATGAGTCGATCACTTGTGCGGGGCCTGAAGGAATTATTTGCATCACGCGCTTGTGTTTCATGGGGATAATACAAATGCGCCTATGGGTAACGTAAAGCCGAGTCGGCATCTCTCAGACTATTTCTTGTTTTTCGGCAATCCCTCAACTGTAAAATCTTCCATTAATGGATTAGGCGGCTTCTAATAATTTTCTATGAATGGCAATATCCCCAAATTGATCCGATGCTAATTTGACAACTTTATATTCATCAAGTAGTCGCACTGAATACACCGTCGAATTGACGGAACGGTTTGTTTTGGTGCCCTTGGCATTCTCATGGCGTGTACAAAAAGCCATGCATTTTCAGTAGAAATTTCGCCTAAAATTTAGCAAACGTTCTATATGCAGTAAAATTATCTGCCATGGAGATTTCAGAAAAACTTCAAGGCATACTTGCCACCCTCCCTGCAAAGCCGGGCTGCTATCTGATGAAAAACGTCGAGGGGAAAATCATATATGTCGGCAAAGCGATCAGTGTAAGGAACCGCGTCCGCTCCTATTTTCACGCGGATGCCCGTCACGACGCGAAAACACGGCGACTGGTCCGTGAGATCACAGACCTTGAGTGGATCGTTGTCGGGTCGGAGCTTGAGGCGCTCATCCTTGAGATGAACCTCATCAAAAAGCATCGCCCAAAGTATAACGTCCGCCTGAAGGACGATAAGCGTTACCCGTACATCAAAGTCCACTGGGCCGACCCGTTCCCCAAGGTCACTGTGACGCGCCAAATGGCGGATGACGGCTCGCGTTATTTCGGCCCCTACACCTCGGCGTGGGCGGTCTACCAAACACTGGACGTGCTCCGCCGCATCTTTCCCTACCTCACTTGCGACCGCGAGATCACGGGGATGGACAAACGTGCGTGTCTTTACTATGACATCAAGCTGTGCACCGCTCCGTGTATTGGCGCGGTCAACCAGGCGCAATACCGCCAAACGATCTCAGACCTGATGGACTTCCTCGGTGGACATAGCGAAGCCATTGTTGCACGGATCCAAAATGAGATGCAAAAAGCTTCTGACGAAATGCGTTTTGAGAAGGCAGCGGCATTACGCGACCAGCTCAAAGCGATTCAATCCATTATCGAGCGGCAGAAGATCATCTTTGCAACAGATTACCTGGACTCGGACGTGCTTGCCATGGCGCGCAGTAACGGAGAAGCTTGTGTGCAGGTCTTTTTTATCAGAAGCGGCAAGTTGATCGGGCGCGAGTACTTCATTCTCGAAGGCACGGAAGACGAGGCAGACACCGAGGTGATGGAACAGTTCATCACACAGTTCTACACCGAGGCGGCAACCATTCCTCAGCAGGTGATGCTTCCGCAGGAGATCGAGGAAGCGAAAATCATCGGTCAGTGGCTGCGATCAAAACGTGGCGGTGAAAAAGTTGAGTTCTTTGTTCCCAAAGAGGGACAGTCGCACGAATTGGTGCAGATGGCAACTGAAAATGCAACAGAAACCCTGCAAGCCTTGCGCGCCCAGTGGCAGGCAGATACACATAAGCAGGAACAGGCTCTCGCCGAACTTCAACAGGCGTTGAATTTGCCGGAGCCGCCCAACCGGATCGAGTGCTATGATATTTCCAACACCCAGGGCACCGCCATTGTGGGTGCGATGATCGTTTTCACGCAGGGTGTGCCGGACAAAAGGCTCTATCGCAAATTCAACATCGAAAGTGTGGTTGGTGCGCCGGACGATTTCGCGTCGATGGAGGAAATGTTAACGCGTCGATTTCGCAGGTGGCGCGGAGGTCAACAAACGGAAACAGAGCCGGGATCCAAACCGGACGCGTCGTTCTCCTTCCTGCCTGATCTTATTATCATTGACGGCGGGAAAGGTCAGTTGGGACGCGCGGTGAGCGTCCTCGAGAAATTTGATCTGCAGGATAAAGTGCCAATCGTCGGGCTTGCAAAACAGCGCGAAGAGATTTTCTTCCCACATAAATCTGAAGCACTGATGCTGCCGCGACATTCACAGGCTTTGTACCTCGTACAGCGCATCCGTGATGAGGCACATCGTTACGGAATTACCGCACATAGAAAGAAACGCAAAAAAGTCGGGATGGCCTCGCAATTGGATTCGATTCCAGGTATCGGTCCTACACGGAGAAAAACCCTCTTGAAACATTTCGGTTCTGTAGATAAGATTAGGGAGGCTTCCATTGAAGAATTAAGAGCCGTGGTTCCGGAAGATGTGGCACACTCGATTAAGGCACATTTGGAATGAGACAGGTCTGGATCGTTGATGATGACGAGGAAATGAATCGCGCGATTGCGCTTATGTTAGAAATGCTTGATTGTGAAGTAATATCTTTCCATACTGCCCGTTCTGCTGCACAAACGTTATTAACCGGGAAAAATCCGCATGTGCTTATTCTGGACATCAATATGCCAGAGGTATCAGGATTGGACTTGCTTGAATTTCTGCGGCGGCGCCCGGAATGGAAGGAGCTTCCCATCATTATGCTATCCTCAGAAAGCGCAGACAGCATGGTTGATAAGGCGCTGAAAATGGGTGCAGATTCATACATTATGAAACCCGTGACAATTGAAGAACTTGAAAAAGCAATGGCAACTGTCATTCATAGACATGCAAATAATAAGTGAAACATGGCAAACAAAAAATCAAACAAGAAACCGCTCAAATCAGATGAAAACCGTAATGCAATT
>DATKED010000146.1:0-5100 GCA_035512375.1 Anaerolineales bacterium | reverse complement strand
GCTTGAAGTTGACGATGAACAACTAATGGGGCATCTCTTCACGGTTGCGCGCAGACTTGCAGAAGAAGAAGGGATTTCAAAAGGAGGCTACCGCCTGATAGCAAACACGGGCGCAAACGGCGGTCAGACTGTATTCCATTTACATTTGCATCTGATTGGAGGGCAGAGGATGCGGTATCCGATGGGATAAATGAACTGGGCGATTCTATTAACCGTCTGACAAATTATCTCTTAATCAACGGGCTTCCCTTTAGCTTGCTCTTTGGCTGACCGGAGCGATAAGCATAATACCCCAACCCTGCGCCTCCGAGGAGCAGGAGAAAGCCAAAAATCCCCAGAATTGATGAGCGGCTGCCCTCCTGCGAGTCTGCCGGTTCGCCGACTGTGATCGTTTTGGATTGAGCGCCAAAATCAACAGAAGCACGGTCACCGGCTTTCACAGTCAAGTTATAGCTCACCAGCATCGTAGGATTGTAAGCATCAGGCACAGCCATGCTAACGTTGTATTCTCCGCTTGGGACGTCTATAAAACATGCCCGGATGGGCTCGAGCAAATCCGGGTCTACGGCAGAAGATGTGTTCAGGGTCTCTGAGTAAGAGCCATTCAAATTGGTGAGGCTGACCGCGCCGCCATCTATGCCGAACTCCGTCTCCTGACGCAGGGCATCCCCGTTCATATCATCAAACAACAAGACACAGACTTCCGTGGTCCCACTGACCGGGGTCGCCGTGACAGTGGGCGGCGGGAGTGTGGGAGCCGGTCCGGCGGTGGGCTCATTGGCTGCGGCAAGACCAACCACCACCTGCTGCCCAATGGTCAGCGTACAGTTTTCATCCAAACGGGAATTGAACTGGCGCAATTGCACCACAGTGATCCCATGTAAGAGGGCAACTTGTAAACAACTGTCTCCCTCGACCACGGTATAAAGGATGCGCCCGTCGGCACCGGGCGTGGCGGTGACAAATCCCTGCGCCTGCGGCGCGGCCCTGGCTCCACCCAGCGGGAGGACAATTCCTAACAATAATAAGATCAGAACAATCAAGCCAAGAAAAAGTGAAAATCGAAGTTTCATCAGCGAAAATTATATCAAGAATAGATTAAGGACGACCCGTCAGGATCCCCACGATATCGGGTTGCCCCTACCTGCCATATCTCTTTTTGATCTCAGGTAAAAAGTAATCGTCAAAGAACGCGTCTGTATTGTAATCAGGCTTCCAGCCCCAATCGGCGCGTGCCAGAGAGTCATCTACATCTTCGGGCCAGGAGTCGACGATACCCTGTCGGCGCGGGTTCGGCTCGAAGGTGATCTGCGCGCCGGGGAATGCCTTCAACGCCCGGTCCCGGAATCCGCCAGCCATCAATGCGAACGCGGCAATATTGTAGACCTGATGATTCAATTTTTCGCGCGGCACGTCCACCAGCAGCAACAGGGACTTGATCGCGTCGGGCATCGCCATGAAGGAGATCTTCGTATCTTCGCGCACGAAACAGGAATAGGGCTTTCCCTGCGCGGCGGCATGCAGCATCTCAGGACCATAATCGCTCGTCCCTCCGCTGGGAAGCGTGAAGGCGGAGATCAAGCCCGGGAAACGGATGGCGCGAAAGTCCAGCATCTGAGGCGGATGTTCATCCAGATGTTTTTGACCGTAATATTTGCTGTAATACGTCCCCAATTTCTCGCAGTACAGTTTATTGCATCCATACATGGTGTGAGGCAGATTGAATTCTTCTTCCTTCACACAACCCGCCGATGTTTTCGCACTGAGGTCAGGCATGCCATACGCGGCGATCGAACTTGGGAACATGAACTTGACGGACTTGTGATATTTCTCCGAACGATATGCTGCCAGCATCAACAACTGCATCGTACCTTCCACGTTGATGCGATGCGCATCCTCGCTCGACACTTCCGCCTTGGACGAAAGCGACGCTGCCAGATGAAAGATGATGTCGAAATCGTAATCGTAAAAGGTCTTGATCTTGTAAACCAGATCCCCCTGTGCGTGCTCCACCGAAATGGCTTTGATGTTGTCGGGCAATGGTGCGAGGTCTGCGGTAACAATGCGATAGCCTCCCTGTTTTGCCAACCCTTGAACAAGAGCCTGACCAATCTCACCACATGCACCTGTCACGAGCACAAGCTTTTCGGTCATAGAGTCTCCTAGTGCGGTAGAATGTTTACGATGTAATTTTACAACACCTTGCAAAAATTTCACTACGAAGATTGTCATTCTTCTCTTATGAGACCATTAAATAAACCGTCATTGCGAGCCCGAGTGAAGCGAGGGGCGAACCAATCTCCTCGTCGGACCGGCGATTGCTCACCCGCACTCCCCGGCACCTGCGCCCGGGGCAGGTGTGCTCCAGGTGCAAATGTCATCGTGGCGCTTATAACGCCATTCCTTGCAATGACGTTATTTATAACTGCCTGCCTGCCTTTGAACTTGACGCTACCAACGGAGACGCCTGAGCCAACAGAGACACCGTCTCCGACTCAGACGATCGTCTGGTTCCCAGCATCAGCAACTCCCACCCTGTTAACGGTTCCTACGTACACGGCGACGCCTGAGATGAGCCCGGGCATTGGTAAACTAACACTCGAAGACGATTTCGCAGATGAGGACGTCTGGGATACTGCCGTATCAGACAACGGCAGTGCAGCCATCAGCCGCAACCGTCTGACACTGGCAGTGCAGCCCGGTTATTATCTGGCAAGCATGCGCCGCGGACTACCACTCAGTGACTTCTACGCGGAGGTCAGCGCGCGTCCCAGCCTGTGCCGCGGCGAGGACAATTACGGGATGGTAGTGCGCGGGGTGGGCAGTTCCTTTTATCGATTTGTGTTAACTTGCAATGGACAGATCCGCGCGGAGCGGATCAGCGGCGGGACCCGGCTGCCGATCAATGAACCGGTCCCCAGCGGAGATGCCCCTGGCGCGCCCGGCGAAGTCCGCATTGGGGTATGGGCAGTGGGAAGCGAGATGAGACTGTTCCTCAACGGGCGTTATCAATTCAGCATTACCGAAGGGACATTTCTCAGCGGCGCGCTCGGAGTCTTTGTGCGTTCGACAGGCGATACGCCTGTGACGGTCACGTTTTCTGACCTCCTTGTGTACGAGGTGGATTACATTCCACCAACAAGAACACCTATCCCATAAGGGCAACCCGCGTCGGATTGCCATCCGGTTTTGCCCAACAAAACTGCGAACAACTTCATCTCCTTGCCCGACTCTTAAGGGTCGCCCCTACGATATAATTTCCAACATGCCTTCAAACAAACTGAACAATCTCGATTCAAAGGCTTGGCTGAAATTCCAGAAATCGTGGTTCATCCATAATCCGCCGCCACGCAAAAAGGGGGTACTGGTTCATCCCGCTAAATTCCCTGAGACATTGGCGCAGGAATTCATCGAGTTCTTCACCAAACAAGGCGAGACCGTCCTTGACCCCATGGCAGGGACTGGTTCCACTCTTGTCGCCGCATTGCGTTCAGGACGAAATTCGTATGGCATCGAGTTGAACCCGAAATATGCAGAGATCGCAAAGCAGATCATCAAAGAAGAACGCTCTGCGCTTGGTCAATCAATCAAAAATCTAAAATCTGAAATCGTAAATGGGGATGCTGCCCAAATCACTAATTACCAGTTCCCACCAATTAATTACGTCTTAACTTCCCCTCCCTACTGGGACATGCTGCATGCCAAAGGAGCAAAGACTCAGAAGAAGCGCCGCGCCGCTGCTGAGTTGGATGTCCATTATTCGGATCATCCGAACGATTTGGGAAATATCCGCGATTACGAGAAGTTCCTCGAAAAACTGGTGAATATTTACAAAGGACTGCAGCCTATATTATGCGAGAAAGCGTATCTCACTATCATCGTGAAGAACGTGAAGAAGGGCGGGAAGATCTATCCGCTGGCATGGGACGTCGCCCGTGAACTTGGCAAGACATATACATTGAAAGATGAAAAAATTTGGGTTCAAGATAACCAGCGCCTCGCGCCGTTTGGGCTGGGGTCCGCGTGGGTGAGCAATACCTTCCATCACTATTGTTTGCAGTTCAGGAATGAGTTATGAAACAAAAACCTCAAGTTGGAACAGCCATTATTATTACGAAAGATGACAAAGTGCTCTTAATGAAGCGGAAAGGACCTCACGGCACCGGCACCTGGTCCACGCCGGGCGGACATTTGGATTTCGGAGAGACCCCCGAAGGATGCGCGGCACGCGAGGCAAAAGAAGAGGTTGGGGTGGACGTTGTTGATATTCGCTTTCAGGCAGTGACGAACGATCTATTTGAGGCAGAGGGAAAGCATTACATCACGATCTGGATGGAAGGGAAATCAACCGGTGAGCCGACCATCACCGCCGAACGCGAGGTGGAAGAGATCGGCTGGTTTGCATGGGACTTGTTACCCCAACCGCTATTCCTGCCTCTGGAAAATCTGGTCAAAGAGAATAGTTACCCGCCGAATTAAGCCCTGGAATGATTTCCGCCTCCGACCTGCTGCATATCTCTTATACACGCGACCTTACCGTGGGCGGGATTGCCTACGCGCTCCATTCACTTCCTTATGTTTACAACCGTGTCGGTGGTTCGCCGTACGATCGCCTTCGGCGCGTAGTGGCTGGGGCAGCGGTGGAACTTGCGTTCCGACGCTATCTCTCTGAACAGAATATTCCCTTCGATGTCAAAGGCGCAATGCCATTTACAGAACATGACCGTTACGATGTCTCGCTTGGCAGGCGGCGATGCGAGATCAAGTCATTTCTCATCAGTCATCGCGAGCAGATCTCAGAGATACAGCGCAATCCGCAAGTCCTTTTGAGAGCGCCGGCGTTAGTCGCGTCTGATCAGCACGCGGGAGAAGGGCATTCACAGCATGACCTGTATCTCTTTGCGTTTTTGCCTGGTTTGATCACCTCCCTGCAAAATGATCTGCAAAGAGTGATCGAAGCAAAACAGCCATATTACCTGGTCCATGTGATGCCAGAGGCATGGAACCGCCCATCGAAGTGGAATCCGCTCGGGAGGCTGGTGCTGAAGACCGAATCAGAGGAGACTCAAACTCTTGAAATCGGCGGGCAGGATGAGGGAC
>DATKED010000145.1:0-16294 GCA_035512375.1 Anaerolineales bacterium | reverse complement strand
TCCCTATCAAGCGCATGGCTTCTGACACTACGGCATCCAGCACATCGGGCAGATCGAGGCTGGAGGTAAGATGGATACTTAACTTCTTGAGTGCATCCAGTTCATCAGTCTGCTGCTTTAGCATGGCTAGCAAGGACTGATGATTGATCAGTTCGCGAGCGATATTCTGGATGTTGTCGTTATCATTGGGGGAAATCTTTTCAACAGAGGCAGCCAGAATATCCAGCAGTTTAACCAGAGATTCTTTCTCGGTGTGCGATCCGCCCTCTTTTTCCAAAATATTACGTGCCTCCGTCAGGATTCTTGATCGAAAATCGCCCATTCTTCTCGTTTGTTAGTGGCGCATTTAATCATGGATGGCCAAAAATCTAATTGGCTCTTTTGTCCTACCGGCGTCCATGGTTTGCAAGATTATAACAAGTCAGGGTTGATGGACAATTGCATGCCATTACACGCCTTCGGTTTCTGGGAATTATACGACAACCTGATGGCTATCGGGATTGGATGACCGACAGATATGTTAGAATCCCTCCGCCCGTCTTCGGAGGATAACGTGTCAAATTACCCTAAGCCTGCTGGCGCTACAGCATTGAATCCACGCCGACGCGGGATCATCATCGGCGCATCTGATGGAATCGGCGCAGCACTGGCGCGGCGCCTCTCTCATGAAGGATATGTACTTGCATTACTGGCGCGCCGCGAAGATAAACTTGAATCACTTTGCAATGAGATCAATCGAACTTCCCGTGAATTCCGCGCGCGCTTTTATGTTCACGATGTGGCTGAATACGAAAAAGCGCCGGGACTTCTGCGCAGGATCGTTGCCGATCTTGGCGGGTTGGATCTCATCATATTCGTCGCTGGCGTGAACCATCCACCTGGCGGAATTGACAAATTCAGTTTTGAGAATGACCGCAAGATGATCGAGATCAATCTCATTGGGGCGATGGCATGGTTGAGCCCGATTGCCGAGATGTTCCAATCAGCCAAAGCAGGGCAGATCGTGGGCATAGCTTCTGTAGCTGGTGACCGCGGACGTGTGGGTAACCCCGGCTACAACACCTCGAAGGCTGGGCTGGCGACGTATCTCGAAGCATTACGCAATCGTCTCACGCGTCATGGTGTCAATGTGCTGACGGTCAAGCCCGGTTTTGTACAAACCGAAATGCTCAAAGCTGCCCAGGGCGCAACACCTTTCACGATTACGACCGAAAAAGCCGTTGAGGATATTTGGAATGCCATGCAGAAACGCAGGCAGGTCATTTACACGGCTTCGATCTGGCGCTGGATCATGCTTGCCATTCAGCACACTCCATCGTTCATCTTCAGAAGGATTTCATTCTAATTTGGAGTCCAATAACTTGTTATTGGAATGACTGGGAGCAAGCTCCTGACTCCAAAGATCATTCACATGGAAGCAAACATGACTCTCTCATTCAATAACTTCTTACAACTTGAAAACTTCGGACACTCTTTACGTGCGCCCTCCTATCGTTTCCGCCCCACTTCCACCGAAGAGATTTACGAAGTCTTCCACCTCGCAAAAGAGACGGGTCTCACGGTTACAGCGCGCGGCGCGGGGAAAAGTTACAACGATGCCTCGTTGAACGGGGGCGGCATCATGCTGGAAACGTCCGCCATGAACCAGATCCTCGAGTGGGATTCGGTTTCGGGCGTGGTGCGATGCGAGCCGGGTGTCACGCTTGAGCAACTCTGGAAATATATCGAGCCGAATGGCTGGTGGCCTCCTGTTGTCTCGGGCACGATGAAGACCACACTGGGCGGCTGCCTCGCTGCGAACATCCATGGCAAAAATAATTTTCAAAAAGGGACGATTGGCGAACATGTGCTGGAGTTTAGCGCGATGCTGCCAACCGGCGAATTGATCACCTGTACGCCGGAACAGAACTCAGACCTCTTCTATGCGATGATCAGTGGGCTGGGAATGCTCGGCGTGTTCACATCCATCATCATGCAGATGAAACGCGTCCATTCCGGACTGATGTCTGTGGATGCGTGGTCCGTGCCGAATCTCAACCGGCACCTGCGCGATCTGCTTGATAAGGCTCCGCATTACGATTACATCGTTGGTTGGCTGGATACCACTGCCGACGGGAAAAACCTCGGGCGCGGACAAATCCATGCTGCCAACAACCTGAAGGAAGGTGAAGATCCGGACGCGCGGGAAACCATGCGCCTCGAAAACCAGACCCTTCCGCCGCGTATTTTTGGCGTGATGCCCAAATCGCTCCTGCATTATTTCATGCGACCATTTATGATCAATCTCGGCGCGTGGGGAATCAATACTGCAAAGTATATTTCCTCGATCCGCAGGCACACATTCAGGCAATCACATGCTGCATTTCATTTTTTGCTTGATTATGTGCCGGACTGGGAGCTTGCTTACGGACGCGGCGGGTTGATCCAGTATCAGTCGTTTTTGCCAAAGGAAACTGCTGAAGAGACCTGGCGAGAGATGATCCAGCTTTCCCTTCGACGCGGCTTGCCTTCCTACCTGGGTGTCACCAAGCGGCACCGTCCCGATAAATTCCTGCTCACCCATGCATTGGACGGCTTCTCGCTCGCGATGGATTTCAAAGTGACCGATAGCAGACGCGCCAAATTAAGTCAGATGTTGCAGGACTTTGACCGTATTGTCCTGGACGCGGGTGGACGCTTCTATTTTGCCAAGAACAGCGAGACTTCCGCCGCCGCGGCGCGTACGTTCCTTGGCGAAGAAACGTTATTAAAATTCAAGGAACTCAAGAAGAGATGCGACCCGGATAATATACTGGAGTCCGATTTATTTAGAAGAGTGTTTGGATAAGCTGTTTGGCGAAAACAAAAACATATGACCTGATCGTCATTGGCGCTGGACCAGCGGGAGAAAAAGGTGCATCAAAAGCTGCTCAATACGGCAAGCGAGTCGCGCTGATCGAACGCGAGCCCTATCTGGGCGGCGCGGGGATCAATACAGGCACGGTCCCATCCAAGACATTGCGTGAGTCTGCCTTGTATTTTTCAGGGTTGCGGCAGCGCGGTTTGTATGGAATCGACTATTCACTCAAAGAAAATTTGACAATTAAAGACTTTATGTATCGCGAGCGGACCGTTCGGAGAAAAGAGCGCAAACTGATCGCGGAACATGTTGACGTCCATGATATTGACCTGATTCGTGGCGAGGGATCTCTCAAAGACCGCAACACGGTGCGCGTCAAATCCGGGAAGCAGGAGAGTGAACTTTTCGGCGAAGTAATTATGATCGCTACCGGTTCCTCTCCGCACCATCCCCCTGAAATTCCATTCGATCACGAGCTGATCTGTGATTCAGATTCCATCCTGAAAATAAAGCTTATTCCCAAAACAATGGCGGTTGTGGGAGGAGGGGTGATCGGGACGGAGTATGCCTCCATTTTCACTGCGCTGGGCGTGCACGTAACACTGATCGAGCGGGGGGATCGAATCATTCCATTTGTCGACTCGGAGATAGGCCAGCGTTTGATGGACCAGCTCTTGAAGCTTGGCATAAATTTTGAGTTCAATGATCGTATGACTGCAATCGAACGACGTAAAGATCAGGTCCATTTGACGTTGGAAAAGGGAGGTACGCTGGAGGTGGACGTCGCTCTGATCGCAGCGGGTCGACAAAGTAACGTGCAGGAGCTGGCGTTGGAGTCGGTGGGGGTAACAGTGGGAAAACGCGGGCTGATCCTGGTGAACGATGATTATCAGACGAACATCCCAAACATCTACGCTGTGGGTGATGTGATCGGTTTCCCGGCATTGGCATCCACCTCCATGGAACAGGCGCGGGCGGCAGTCATCCATGCATTCGATCTAAAGTACAAGGAAAAGCTGGCTCCGTTTCTGCCTCTGGCAGTCTATGCAATCCCGGAGATTTCAGCAGTAGGCTTGACGGAAGATGAATGCCGCGAACATAATATTCCCTATCTGGTTGGGCGCTCCTATTATGAGGAAAACGCGCGCGGGCAGATCATCGGCGATATGAGCGGCATGATCAAACTGGTCTTTTCTCCCTCAGACAAAATACTCCTCGGCGCACATATCATCGGTGAACAGGCTTCTGAGTTGATTCATATTGCCACACATGTGATGCTGACAGGTGGTCCAATCGATGCGTTTATCGAAGCGGTTTACAACTATCCAACCCTTTCTGATTCCTTTCAGTATGCCGCGTATGATGGGCTGGCAAATCATGCGAAATGGCTCGAAGCGAATAAAAAATGATCCTTGCTGTCCTTGACCTGGGTTTCATGGAATATGAACGCGCCTGGAAGTTGCAGGATGAATATGCACGTGAAATTGCAGAGGGGAAGCGCCCGCCAACGCTTTTACTTCTTGAACATCCTCACGTTTACACGTTCGGGCGGCGGGGAAAGCAGGAAAATTTATTATGGGGCGAATCACAGCTAAGAGAAAAAGGGATTGCGATTCATTGGGTGGATCGGGGTGGAGATGTCACGTATCACGGTCCGGGGCAATTGGTTGGGTATCCATTGATTCCGTTGATTCCCCTCTCTCAGCGGGAGAGGGAGATGGGAGGGGGAAATGCTCGGATCCCGGATGCCGATTACGTTGGCTATGTCCGTAAGTTGGAGAAAACGCTGATCGTTGCGTTGGCGCGTTTCGGGCTCGCGGCAGGGCAGAGGTCCGGGCTGACCGGTGTGTGGGTCCAGGCAGATGTCCATTCGCGCTGTCCGCGTTGCAAGCCGGAGGACCGCAGGAAGCCGGCCAAGATCGCGGCGATCGGCGTCAAAGTGGATGCGCGTGGAGTCTCGCGTCACGGCTTTGCAATAAATGTAAGTCCGGAGATGGATTATTGGGAGGGCATTATCGCCTGCGGATTGCAGGATGAACCTGTTGTGTCGCTCGCGGACTTATTCCCAGAACCACCCTCCATGGAACGCGTGAAACAGGAGGTAAGCATCGCTTTCAGTGAAGCGTTTGGCGTTGGACTGAAATAAAAAACAGGCTTCGAACCTTTTCAGATGGAAGCCTGTTTCCGTTTAATGATCCACTGCCATTCCGTTGTGAAAAACCGTCAGTGGGTGATCTGATACAAAAGATACTTGGACAGGGGTTCCGGGTTTGAAAAATGCGATATGAGGCTGCATGGCATGGACAAGGCTTCCTGTGGGGAGGCGCAGCCGATAGATGTTATAAGCACCGCGGAATTGTCGCTCCAATACGAGGGATTTGCTGCCTGCCTGAGGTGTGAATTTAATATCGTCAAAGCGTAAGGCAATCTCCACTTTTGTGCCATTAGGCAATTCGGGAAACTGAGGCAACAATCCAAGCTCAGTCTGGATGCCCTGTTCAACGACTTCACCAGGGATAAAATCTGTGCTCCCGATAAATTCCGCAACGAAGCGGCTGTTGGGTGCATGGAATATCTGCTGAGGGGTATCGATTTGCTCGATCCGGCCTTTTCTGAAGACAGCGATCCGGTCACCCATGTATAAGGCTTCCTCCTGATCGTGAGTAACAAACACAGCCGTCGCACGCGCTGCCTTTAGGATCGCCCGCACCTGTTCTCGAACTTCCACACGCATGTCAGCATCCAGACTACTGAATGGTTCATCCAAAAGAAGCAGAACCGGGTTTGGCGCGAGCGCGCGTGCCAGAGCTATCCTTTGGCGTTCGCCGCCTGAAAGTTCCTGCGGATAACGCTCAGAAAGATGTTCCAAGCCTACAAGCCTTAGCATTCCCAGTGCTTTCTCTTGAGCCGCTGTCTTTGGCTGTTTGTTTAAGCCAAAGAGAACATTTTGCTTTGCGGTCAGGTGAGGGAATAGCGCATGATCCTGAAATACCATGCTGATGCCTCGCTTTTCGGGCGGCACAAAGGTAGTGCGATCAGCCATAATTCGATCATCCAGGATAACCTGCCCTTCATCCGGGCGTTCGAATCCAGCAATCAGTCTCAGGGTCGTCGTTTTTCCGCAGCCTGACGGCCCCAGCAGAGCGATGATTTCCCCGCGTTCCAATGCGAAGGAAACATTTGATACTGCGGCTGATAATCCGGAGTCAAAGCTTTTGCTGATATTGTGTACTTCCAGGGCTATCATTTAAAAATCTGTTCCCTTTTTAGCAAGAAGGAGAGAGGTATCACCGACGCCAGGATGAGCAGAAGAGCAGCAGGTGCGGCTTGTGTATAAAAACCTTCCTCGGCCCAGATCCAGACCCGGACAGCAAGTGTATCAAATCCTGCTGGACGAAGGAGGAGCGTGGCTGGTAATTCCTTCAAAGAAGTAAGAAATACCAGGGCTCCACCGGCTAATAACCCGGGCAGGATAAGAGGTAATGTTACCTGAAAAAAAGTCTGAAATGAGGTCCTTCCAAGGCTGCGCGCGGCCTCTTCCATGCTTGGCGAGATCTGCGTAAGCGCTGCCTCACTTGCTCGTACAGCCTGCGGCATATGTCTAAGAACATAAGCAATCACAACTACGAAAGGAGTGCCATAAAGGAACGGCAGGGCACGATTTACCACCAGCACCAGACTCAATGCCACGACAACCCCCGGCAAGGCATATCCCGTCTGGCATAACCGTGAAATGATGCGGGAAAGTTTGCCGGGGTACTGCCTGGCAAAGAGTGCCACCGGCAGTGATAATGTGACTGCGAGGACGGCGGCCAACCCGGCACTCCATAAACTATTAAAGGCAAAGTCCAAAATTGTACGCGAGCCGCTATGCATCACATTGCTTAACAATTGCTGATTTGAAAAGGCTTGAAAACTCCAGGCTGCCAGGACACTCAGGGGAACAATCAAAGATGCGAAGCAGACACTGGAAACCAGCAAAAACGCCGGGAAACGCCAGGCCCCAAGCCCTATCGGAGGAGCATGCCGCCAGTTACTGTCAAGTTGTGTGTACTGTGCCTTGCCTTCCATGCGAAGTTCACCCCACAGGACAATGATCGCAATCAAGACAAGGACTCCGCTCAGGACCGAGGCAGCGGACCGATCATACCGCCCCGATAGCTGTACGAAAATCGCTGATGAGAATGTTTCATAGCGCAGAAGAGCCACAGTCCCATACTCTGCCAGGATATCAAGAGTGACCAGCAATGCTCCTGCAGTAAGCCCTGGACGCAGGGCTGGCAGAGTCACGCCCCAAAGGGTTTGCCAGTTGTTTCGGCCAAAAAGGTGGGATGCCTCATCCAGCGCGGCATGCAACGAACGGAACGCCGCGCCACTCAGCAGATATACGTACGGATACAAAAACAGGATCAGCATAAACGACGCGCCGGCAAAGCCCAATGGACTCGGTATGCTGACTGGATGGCCGACCAGCCAATCCAAAAATTGTGGAACATAGCCACCTCGGGGCCGCAACAACGCAAGATGCACAATGGCACCAATATAAGCGGGGATCGCCAGGGGAAGTGCCAGCACCCAGCGAAAGATCGTACGACCAGGCAGGTCAGTACGCTCAGTAAGCCATGCCAACCCTACACCAAGGATCGATGTACCAGCGGTTACAGCAAGAGTTAGCGTCAATGTATTGACCAGCAAACTCCAAAGGCGAGTCTGGAGCAATCTCATCCAGACATCCGTTCCCCCGCCGACCGCACGAACAAAAATATACAGCAGAGGAATCGAAACGAAAACGGCCACCAGCCCCGCGGCTAGAAAGAGCCGGAGGCTGATGGTTCGTAGGGGAACAAACGATATATTTTTCTTAGGGATTATCAAGAGTCTTGTTCGTCTTTACGTTATTACGGCAGGTTGACTTTCTCGATCAGGGCAAATGTCGCATCGACATCCTGCGCGGCCTGGCTTACATTGACATCTGATAAGCGGAAAGCATCCAGGGGTTGAACATCAGGGTGCAAAGCAACACCGGCCAAAAGAGGATATTCGTAGTTTGCTTCAGCAAATATTTTTTGCCCTTCCTCCGACAGGAGAAAGTCGACAAAAGCTTCAGCGATCGGGCGGTTTTTTGTTCCCTGGATAATCCCAACTGCCGTCGCGTTCGTGATCAGACCAATTTGGTCCTGCTCTTGATCCGGGAAAATGATCCCCACCGGGCTTCCTTCAGCTTTTTGCAGGTAATAATAATAATGGTTGACGAGCCCAATTTTGAACTCGCCAGCACCCACCGCTTTACGGACATCCGTATGTCCACCGAAGAACGTGGCTTCGTTTTCGATCAATCCCCTCAGCCAGGATTCAGTTGCCTCCTCGCCAAGCAGTTGACGCATCGCGGCGATCTGTGCCTGCATGGAACCATTGGTCGACCCGGCCAGCGCGATTTGACCGCGCCATTTCGGGTCCGTAAGCTCAAAAATGGACTTGGGCGCTTCTTCTTCAGAGACCAGCTCTGTATTGTACATAATCACGCGGACGCGTCGTGTCAGGCCGACCCACAGATTTTCCGGACCAATAAACGTGGTCGAAATCTGGTCAGCCGCCGCGGGACTATAGGACTCAAAAGCATTTTGCTGAGCTAACGATTGGACGGTGAGGAGCTCGGTTGTGACAAAAACATCGGCTTGTGGATTATTCTGTTCCTCGAGCAGTGCATTGGCTAATTCGCTATTGTTGCCTGATTTCAGGAGAACTTCCACATCAGGGAATTTAGCCGTGAATGCATCAATCGCCGGTTGAGTAAGGGCTTCCGAGCGTCCTGAGTAGATAACCAGGCTTCCGCGGAGAGGTCCCTCGGCTGGAGCTTCGGTCATTACTTGCGCAGGGGCAGGAGTGCCGCAGGCAGGCAGGATAACCAGCAGCACAACAGCAAAAACGAGTAGTAATTTTTTCCTCACACTGTACAACCTCCGATATTAGGAATAAAAAATAGCCTCTAAAAGGCTATTTTTATGAATTTTATCAAGTAAATTCATAAAATACAAGGTTTTTGTCATATATTTCATAAAAATATCATGACCGGTTTACTTCTTGATTTTCCTGCTCCGATTGCCGTGATAGCTGGGAACAGTGATCGCAAAGATCGTACATAACTTCCCATCCAATAATCGCGAACGGATCCTTGGATCCATTTCATCAAGGGAATCAGATGTAGTGATCACCGTCGGCAATTCGGCATTGTAACGATAATTGAAGAGCTGATAGAGTTTCTCTCGCACCCAGGGCGTCATGGATTGGGTGCCCAGGTCATCGAGCACGAGCAGGGGAGCCGTGCGGATCTCATCAAAGCGGCGGTCGAACGCAACATTGCTATGTGGGTTGAAGGTCGCGCGCAGATGATCCAGCAGATCAGGGACCATCACGAAGAGTGGCGGATCGCCAAGCCCGGCACGATAGTTGGCAATTGCCGCAGCCAGGTGCGTTTTGCCAGAGCCATAACCTCCCAGCAATACCAGCCAGCCTTTTGGTTTTTCTGAAAAACCATGGGCAGCTTTTAATGCTTTTTGCATTGACTTCAATTCATCAGTTGGTAAACCTTCGCGCGCGCGGTCTTCAAGTGAGCCAAAGGTCTTATTGGACATCATCTCAAGAGATGAAAGCTCGGGATGCCCGGTATCATCCATAGGGCGACGGTAATCGGGCGCGTTTATACGGACAGTGGAAACCAGTTCCGGGTCTGCGAGACGCGAACGAATCCGCGGTTCGATCTCATCCAGGCTGAGGTTCGTTGTGATCACCAGGGGGAGCTTATTGATATACCGATAATTGATGATCTGGAATAACTTTTCCTGCGCCCATCCCGTTGCGTTCTGTGTTCCAAAGTCATCCAGTACAAGCAGCGACGCATTGCGGATTTCATTGAAGCGGTTTTCGAATGTTGTATCCTCGCTATCATAGGAAAAGCGCAGCATGTCAAGCAGGTCGGGCACAGTTAAAAACAAAGTGGGCACGCCCATCTCCACGGCATAATTTGCAATCGCCGCCGCAAGGTGGGTTTTTCCACAGCCAAATCCTCCCTGAAGCAGGAGCCAGCCATTCAAGCTTTTTGTATAGTGATACGCCTGATTGAAGGCCATCTCCAGTGAATTGGCTTGCATTTCACCCAGACCTTTGCGCCCGCGCGGTTGGAATGTGTCAAATGTCAGTCCCTTCAATTCATCGAGGTGGCTGAGCGAATACAAACGTTCGCGCACTTGCTGGCTGACATCACGGTGGCGACAGACACAAACCTCAAGCCGCCCAAAATTGGGATGACCTACGGGAACATCTGAACGCAAATAACCCGCGCCGCCACAATGGGGACAGTTCGGGTCACCGAGACTAGTGCTCGATGTAGTCGGCGTATTCGCCTTTGATGTACTTGTCACGATCTTTTTCAGCGTCTCGTCTATCTTGCTTTTCGCCACGGCCTTCATCCTTCCAACGTTTCAGAATGGCTTCGCAATACCTCCAACTGCGCTTGTTATTCCTTACAGCCAGGTCGATTGTATCAGCGACCCATTCTGCTGAATATGTTTCTTCTGCGTCCTTCAACGCGTCCGCGATCAACGGCGTGAGCGGACCGATATTTTCCTCATACAACCGAAAAATATTCGGACGTTCAAAGGGGATGGCTGTGATTCCGCCAGCTTTATGTTCACCATGTAAGAATGCGTTTGCTGCGGCGCGCCCACGCGGGGAATTCAAGAAGTAGAATACTTCTGCTTCATGCTCGGCTCTAAGTATGATGCCGCGCTTCACCGCTTTCCCTATCCCGGAGCGGATCTCCTCTGCAGACAATCCCAACTCTTTTGCGTCGAAATCTGTTTCTCGCAAGGCGCGAAACGAACCGTCCATCTGTTGCACCCGCCACAGGAAATACAAAGTGACCTTCAACTCCGCCGCGTCATCAATTTGATTCATTAATTGATGAAAGAACGCATCCGGCAGTTGGGTAAATGATTCAGAGTCAGTAAAACCTTTAAATTTGCTCAAACCGCCGTCCTCGGTGGGGGTGCCGCCTTGCGCATGGAAAAGAGGGGATCGCTTTGCCGCGCTTCGACTGCGTGCTTCGCGCTCCGCTCAGCGCGAGTGCCTAGCAATGACCCATTGTTACTCATTCGGTCTGAATATCCTTGTAGCCGCGTTCTCGAACTTTGCCAGCTCGTTGCGGAAGACAAGCTCCACACTGCCCACGGGACCATTGCGATGCTTCGCGATAATGATCTCAGCGACATTCTGTTTTACAGTATCCTTTTCATACTGGTCAGGACGGTAAATGAACATCACGATATCCGCGTCTTGCTCAAGGGAGCCAGATTCACGCAAGTCCGAGAGCACCGGTCTCTTGTCCGAGCGCTGCTCGACAGCACGTGACAATTGCGCCGCCGCCAGGACTGGCACATTCAGCTCACGTGCCAGCACCTTGAGATTACGAGAAATGTAGGAGACTTCCTGCACACGGTTATCGTTGCGCGTGTCTCCACCCATGAGTTGGAGATAATCTACAATCACCAGGTCCAGGCCAAATTCCATGTGCAGGCGGCGGCACTTTGTTCGCAACTGCAAAGGGGTGATGGCGGGTGTGTCGTCAAGATAGATATGTGTATCCCCGAACACTTCGATTGAATGTGTAAACAGCGGCCATTCATTCTCATGGAGTTTGCCGGTGCGCAAACGCTGCGAGTCGATACCGGTTTCCTGTGCGATCAACCTCTGCACCACCTGCTCATTCGACATTTCCAGCGAGAAGATGGCAACATGCTTTTTATGCGTCAACCCGGCATTCTTTGCAATCGAAAGCAGGAAACCCGTCTTACCCTGACCCGGACGACCCGCGATGATCAACAAGTCGGAGGGTTGGAGGCCTGTGAGCATTTTGTCGAGGTCGATGAAGCCTGTCGGCACACCGTAGAACTCTTCGGGGCGTTTTGCGAGGTCATCAATGCGGTCGTAGTATTCGCTCAATACGGACGAGATCGGCTGAAGGTCATGCTTGAGACGCCGTTCACTGACGTTGAAGACGGCCTTTTCCGCCTGATCCATTACGTCTTCGACGTTCGTCTGCTCATTGTACGCGATCGAAGCAATCTGGTTGGCGGCGTTGATCATCTTGCGGCGGACGGAATATCCATCCACGATGCGCCCGTAGGATTCCGCATTGAGCGAGGAGGGCACCTGGTTGACCAGCGAAGTCAGATACGCAGGCC
The DNA here is from genome assembly GCA_035512375.1 of Anaerolineales bacterium. Taxonomy (GTDB): domain Bacteria; phylum Chloroflexota; class Anaerolineae; order Anaerolineales; family Villigracilaceae; genus Defluviilinea. The sequence continues at coordinate 4,216 of DATKED010000145.1, read as the reverse complement.
CGCCGATCTCGCTCAACTGGCCGCGCCGGTCCAGTTCGTCCGAAACAGTCAGCAGGTCGATGGGGATGCGCTGTTCGTGCAGGCTGGTGAACGCATCCCAGATCCATTTATGGCGATGGATATAAAAATCGTCCGCAGCCAAAAATTGTGCGACATCGTAATAGACTTCGGGATTAATGAATACCGCCCCAACGACGGCTTCTTCGGCTTCCCGGCTATGAGGGACTGCAGTTGACGTTGTGGGGGCGGTGGTGTTGTTATCCCCAAAAGGGGATTCAGGTGGCAGACTGCTGTAAGCGTCGGTCATTTCTTCTTTGGTTTTTTAGGTTTATCCGATGGCTCATCATCATCGGGTTTCTCTTCATCATCTGATTTATCAAATTCGAGTTTTTCGAGAAAATCCTCGAAGATGGACAAACGCTCGGTCCCTTCTTCAGATAACGGCGCCGGTTCGGTTTTCTCGGGTGTTTCACCATCTTCAGGGATATCCTGTTCGGGGATGATCCCCGCTTCCTCCATCACACTTTGATCGACAAGAATGGGGACATGTGCCCGTACCGATAGCGCAATTGCATCGGATGGACGGGAATCGACATTGACTTCCTTGCCATCCACTTCTGCGACAATGCTGCCGTAAAAAATCTCGTTCTGCAGTTTGATGATCTCGATCCGTTTGATGTGCGCATTGAACGCTCCGAAAACATTCTTTAGCAGATCATGTGTCAGCGGGCGGATCATTTCCACTTCCTGCAAGGCAACGGTAATGGCTTCTGCTTCGTAAGGTCCCACCCAGATGGGAAGATAGCGCTCGGAACCAATTTGTTTTAACACGACCAGGCGTTGTGGCGTCATCAGATGCACACGGACGCTGTCAATTTGCACTTCGATCATCTCAGGCATGGCAACTCCAGGAGGTTACGAGCTGATTTGTACATGATTCTAAACTTAACTTCACTTTCGTTTGGTGGAATTCAAAACTCTCATGCAAGTATTAACATGCGTTGTCAGTATTGTAGCATAATCAGGAGTGAATGTCATTTGGTTGCAAGAATATTCAAACGCGACTATAATGCTTTCTTGCCGATCGGGGCGTGGCGCAGCCCGGCTAGCGCGCTTGCATGGGGTGCAAGAGGTCGGAGGTTCAAATCCTCTCGCCCCGACAGAGATAAGGACTCCAGAAATGGAGTCTCTTTTGTTCCCGGCTGACGCGCGGCACTGCAGTGCCAAGGTCGGACGCGTGCGCGCGAATACCCATTCGAGGCACATTTTCTCTCGCCCCGAAACAGACTCCATAGCTGGAGTCTGTTCATTTTTATCTGCTAAGGGATTTCGCGTGTCAGGCACTGTGGAACTGGACCAGATCTAACTGATGCTATGACCGGATCGTAACATTTTAGCAATTGACTTGTCCCTGTTTTTCGTGTAAAATAGATTTTGAGAATATCATTCTCAAAACTAATAATAGGGCGACACTAATTGGTGCCAATTGAGAACAAAACCCACCCTGGGCGTGCGCACGGATTGCACGGCGCGTACAAACAGGTACGCTGGGAATTTACAGGAGGCAAAAAGACTTGGAAACAAAAGCCACACACACGCTTGAAGAATTGAAGGATGCGGCTGCAGAGCAGAAGGTTCGTATTGAAGAAAAGGCAGGTAAGTATAGGATTGTTAGAACGCTTTCAGAGCGGTTTGGTCTGGTTGTGGTGAAAGCAGGCGATGGATACTCTCTTGACCATGACGGGATGCGCGAGTTCCTGATATTTAACAGCGTTGACATCGGTGAAAGGATAACAGGATGGAGTAAAAAACATGAACGAAACCTACACCCGCAAACAGGCAACGGAAAAGCTCGAGCTATCATCTCGCTACGCCTTCGATGACCTGAAAGGCAAGTATCCACGCGCGTTTGTTGTAGTGCGGCAAGGCACGCACAGAGGCAATCCTACCCTATACGATAAGCAGGCGCTTGATATATTTGCTAAGAAATATGATTTCTTGAATAGACAGGCAGGCGAACTATGAACCCAAACACTCAAAACGAATGGACACTAGCCGAGCCGCAGCCACTGGACCAGAACGCGGCAACTGTCTACCTTGCCTCATTACCTGCTGAAACTGGCAAGCGGACCCAGGCGCAAGCCTTGCGAGTGATTGCACAGGTCCTTGGTACAGATCTTGACCGCTTGAACTGGGGCGCGCTTCGCTACCAACACACCGCGGCTATTCGTGCCAAGATGGCACAAGTATACAAGCCAGCTACAGCGAATAAAATGTTATCGGCACTGCGCCAAACTCTTAAGCAGGCGTGGTTACTTGGACAGATGACGGCTGAGGAATACCGCCGCGCCGCGAACCTGAAACCCATTAAAGGCGAAACTCTCCCCGCTGGACGGGAATTGTCACAAGGTGAAATCCTTGCACTAATGAACACGTGCCAGGATGACCCTAGCAATGCAGGCACCCGCGACGCGGCTATTATCGGCTTGATGTACGCGGCAGGCTTGCGACGTGATGAAGTTGTCAGACTGGATGTGCCAGACCTTGATCCCGAAACGGGGATGCTAGTTATTCATGGGAAACGCAACAAGGAACGGACGCCATTTATCACCAACGGCGCACTCGAAGCCCTCAATGATTGGCTTGCTATTCGTGGCGAAAGTGGATCCTCATTATTTGTGACAATCAACAAAGGCGGAAAACTGGACTCGTCCCACGGCATGACTTCACAGGCAATCTACAACATGTTCGTCAAGCGTGCCCAGGAAGCAGGCATTAAGAACTTTTCGCCTCACGATATACGTAGAACTTTTATAAGTCACTTGTTGGATGCAGGCGCGGACATTGCTACCGTTTCAAAGATGGCCGGACATGCAAACATCCAAACAACAGCCCGCTATGACAGACGACCTGAAGAAACAAAACGGACCGCAGCAGAGTTATTGCACGTGCCGTATAAGACACGAAAGGCAGGATGACATGAGCTATAAAAGAATCACCGATATAGAAAAAGAAAGAGTGTATGCTGATGGCAGGCAAGCCTTCGGAGAATACACGCCGCGCAGTGACAACCCGCATGCAGCAAGCAATCTAACACTTGCAGTAAGTTGGTGGCATGGCTGGGACACGGCTGAAGAAGAAGGCAAAGAGGAAAGATCGCCGTTTGTCAACCGTTCGGTATAAGGCGAAACCTTAACCCTGTACCTCCACAAGAAACGCGCCTTGTGACCATCTTGGGTTGACATTGAAATAAACGTATAATTATTTCTGGAATGGAGAACCGTCTAATGGCAGGAATGGGAAAATTCGTTTGCAACAACGCTTCGGCTAAGTTAATATATTCAGCAGACGTTAAAAGCCGTATTGCTCATATCGAGGATTTTGACGAAGATGGATATGAATTTCTCTACTGTATGAACGTTGGAGATGAAATCACTTTGCATAAAAATGGAGATAGATTGCACATGTTAGTGCAAACTCTTAATGATTTAGGCCAGCATATTCAATGCCAAGCAATTCTTCTACAACCTTGATGCCTCCCCCTTCCGCGCTGAACATATGCGCGTTTATCAACCCAAAATTCACAGCAGATAGGACGATCTTTTAGGGCCTGGCGCTATGACGCCAGGGTCGGAATCAAGCAGCGAATACCCCATTGGGGCACACGTCCTCTCGCGCCGACAGAGACAGACTCCAGAAACGGAGTCTTTTGATTTAATCGCAGGCGGATGTTTTCCCACCAAATATTATCTATAAGTATAAGGAAGTTACCATCGTGGATGACGGCAGTCTTGCCGCGTCTCACCAGAGGCAGTGGTGGGATTAACCCTACTGCGTCATGACATTTTAACGTTAGCTTCGTTATAGAGGTTGGGAAACATGATTGTGTGATGAAAAAGATAGAAGAAAAAATCAAGAGAAAAGTGAAATACTGGCGTGTCAGTTATCAGCAGGCAAGCGGACGACAGCGCTTGTCCATGGGTATGTTTACTATGCTGATGCTGGTGTACGCTTGGTGGGTTATTCTGGTATTCTAATTTCCAAGTATCTGATTATTAACCTGGACGGGGGAGTTTGTGTCGCGTCTCATCACCTCATTATTATATAACCTCACAGTTGACCTTGAGACTCAGTGATAAACTGACTTGCAAAGCCCATCTCATTCGATTATCCTTGACGTGTTTTGAATATGGGAGTGGTTAGGTCCCGGTGGGCC
>DATKED010000144.1:0-16753 GCA_035512375.1 Anaerolineales bacterium | reverse complement strand
AGCCAGCTATTGGTTTTCTGGATCCGGACCTTTGCGCCGTCCTCGATCATAAGGGAGATGGTATGCGTCAGGAAGTATTCACCTTTGAAGGTCAGTTGTCGTTCAATCTGTTCTTCGATCGCTGCAAGCAGCTGCTCCGCGCTTTTAAAGTAGTAACAACCCACCACGACAAGGTTGTTCTCGATGCTTTCCGGTTTTTCGATGAAGCGTGTGACCCAGCCTTCTTCATTCAACTCTGCAACGCCGAAGCGACGCGGATCGGGCATGGGCATCACCCATCCAACGACATCCGCCTGCTCGTGTGCGAGAAACGAGAAATCGGTTTCCATGAGAGTGTCCGAGAAACAGATCAGCATCGGTCCATGCATAAATTCACGCGCCAGCCAGAGCGCGTGTGATTGTCCTTTCATCTCGTTTTGCACAACATAGTGTGCCTTCATCTCAGGATAATTCTTCTGGATGAACTGTGGCACTTGCAATTCGCCAAGATAAGGACCGACAATGAAAACAAATTCAATGTTGTCAGGGTCCGGCACTGTCTTGAACATATCCAGCAGGTGTTCAAGCGACGTTTTTCCCGCCACGCTTACAAGTGGTTTGGGCTTGCTCCAGGTATGAGGACGCATGCGCGTTCCCCAGCCTGCCATAGGGATGAAAATCTTTAGAGTTTCAGTCATAATCCAATTTTACCGCGCTATGGGGGTGCGTCGCGCCAAACCGATGACCAGCCTCTGCGCAACGGATACTTGTCGAAGCGGAGGATCGATCCCGTTAATTATGGGGTGACAGACCCGCGTTTGCTCCTTTACGAATGTCCCAGAACCGGATGTGGCTTGTACGGTTCTTCGAGCTGTTTTATTTCATCGTCAGAAAGCTTGATGTCGAGGGCGGCAATCGCCTGATCGAGATGATCCATTTTGGTCGCGCCAATAATGGGCGATGTGACATAAGGTTTGTTCAATATCCATGCCAGTGCGACCTGCGATCCTGTGACACCGCGTGCTTTCGCAACTCCGGTCACACAATCTGCAACCGTAAAATCTTCATCGCGGAAATACAGGCTGTTCCCAAATGGATCGCTGTTTGCACGAATCGTTTCTCCGCCTCCGCCGCGTTTGCGATTCCCGGCGAAGAAGCCGCGCGCCAGCGGGCTCCAGGGAATGAGTCCGATGCCCTGATCGATACAGAGGGGGATCATTTCCCGCTCCTCCTCGCGATAGACCAGGTTATAGTGATTCTGCATCGAGACAAATTTCGTCCAGCCATGTTTTTCAGACGTGTGCAGTGCTTTGGCGAACTGCCAGGCAAACATGGAGGATGCACCGATGTAGCGTGCCTTGCCTGCGCGCACGATATCGTTCAGTGCTTCCATGGTCTCTTCAATGGGCGTTTCATAATCCCAGCGATGGATCTGGTACAGGTCCACATAGTCCATTCCCAGGCGCTGTAAGGATTTATCGATCGAATCCAGAATGTGCTTTCGAGAGAGCCCGCGGTCGTTGATGTCATCGCTCATCTGCCCGTGGACCTTGGTGGCGACAATGACGTTCTCCCGTCTGACGCCGAATTCCTTAAGCAGCCTGCCGGTGATGCGCTCGCTTTCACCCGTGGAATACACATCCGCAGTGTCGAAGAAGTTGATCCCCGCCTCCAGGGCACGCTTGATGAACGGCTTGGCATCCTGCTCTTCCATTATCCACTCGCGCCATTGCTTGGACCCATAGCTCATCATGCCCAGACACAAGCGCGAGGCCTTCATTCCTGTTTTTCCGAGATTTACGTATTGCATAAGTTCTCCTTTTTCAATTACGCTCCCTTCGCCGCCGTTAGGCACGGCGAAGGAGTCGTGGTGAGCCATTCATTTATATCTGTAATTTCAATAATTGGCTTTCTTCCGTCGTCATAATCTCCTGCACTTGAGTATATATAATCGGCTCTATCATCTACAAGCTTCCACTCTTTTGACACAGGATTTTGATGAATGTATTCGAGTTTCTGTTGTAGAAATTCCATTGAATATATATTTTTTGCCTGAATGTCCTGCCAGATACTATGCCGATGTCTTCGATCACGTCGATTTTGTTTGAACGCGTTTAGCAAGTCCTCATCATGATTTGCCTTTAACTCCTTCAGTATCTGATGGGCAGTAAAAGAACCGAATTGTTGAAGGATTTCTGCAGCTGTCCCATCTTCAGGCTTGAATATTGCATGCAAGTGTGAAGGCATAACAACGAAAGCGAAGAGCAAAATTTGCTTTTGTTGTTGTAACCATGCCAGTGAATTCAGCGGAATAAAAGCGTGCTTCGGGATGATGAACAGATGTTTCCATTCAATAAGTGATGCCGTAATGAAATACAAATGGGATGGATCATGGAACGACGAGAAAGTCATTGCCAATTTTTCTCAAGTGCCTTTCACTGTCTTGAACGGTGGATTACCTGTGATGCGCCGCCAGGGACGGCGGCTGGAGCCAGCTTTTAGAGTTTTGCTTCCATCTCTCCAATGACTTCTTCCATCAGGTCAACAGCCTCTTTCAGAGTTCCCGCGTCGAAGGCAAACGTTGCACCGGCGGCAGCAAACAATTGTGGCAGGGGCACTGTCGCGCCTAGAGCAAGCGCTTTGCGGTACTCCGTAACAGCCTTCCTTTGATCCTTGCGCGAGTTTGCCCAGACCTGAACGGCGCCGAGTTGGGCCAATCCATATTCGATATAGTAAAACGGCATATTGAAAATGTGTACCTGGCGGTGCCAGTATGTCTTCTTGGCGTCCTCGAATCCGGAGTAATCAATACCGGTCATAAAACGATCCCAGAGCTCCGCCCATATTTCCTCACATTTCCACGCATCTGCGCTTTCGCGGGGATTCTCGTAGATCCAGTGTTGGAACGTATCGACCAGGGACATATACGGCCAGAACGTGATCCCATCTTCAAGGAGCGTGATCATGGCGCGCGCCGCCTCGCTTTCGGTGTAGTAGCCTCCGTACTTCTGTGTCTTGTAGGGAGATGCAATCAGTTCCATGCCGATCGAAGCGACTTCCGCAAACTCGGCAGGCAGATAGTTTTCACCGCGCTGATAAAAATGGACATGAGCGCGCTCGAACTCATGAAAGGCATGCCCACCTTCATGTAGGATGGTTTGAACATCCAATGATGTTCCTATCGCATTCATAAAAACAAACGGGCGGTGTGCCACATGCAACCCCAGGCTGTACGCGCTCGGCTCCTTATTCTTGCGACTTTCGAGATCCAGTAGCCCTTCCTCCATCATGATCTGGAAATATTCCCCAAATTTTGGATCCACCTGTTGAAAGACGGCATGAGATCTGGATTTGAATTCTTCTAGGGTTTCGTAGGGCTTGATCGGGGTTGTTCCCAACGGATCCACATAAACATCCCAGGGACGGAACGTATCGATCCCGAGCCGCGCCCGGCGACGCTCATAGACGCGGTGTGCCGCCGGGACGACCACCTCTTCGATCGCGGCGTGGAAGGATTTACAGTCCTCCGGCGAGTAATCGAAGCGAAATCTCTGCTTCCATGCAAACGATCTGTAGTCGGGCAGACCGGCGTTCTCTGCGAGCTTCAGGCGGACGGGGATGAACTTTTGCCAGAGTTCATTAATGGCTTGCCGTTCCTTGAAGATGGAAGCTTCCCGCAGTTCCCACGCCCGTTGGCGAACCGAGCGATCCGTCTCATATAAAAGACCCCACATCTGTGTGAAGGTGAGCTCTTTGCCTTCCCACTCGGCCGTGAGCGAGCCAACCAATTTGCTATATTCTGCGGCGAGCTTCTGTTCTTCTGCGAACAGAGGCAGGTTTGATTCTGTGAAAATTTCTGCCTCAGCACGCATCATCCGCAAAGCTGTCTCAAAGCCTTTTGGAGAAAGACGACTCGCAAGGAGCTTATCCTTCAACTTCTGTTCTGCGATCTTGATCGCGGGTTGGAGTTCTTCGATATATTTGTTGAACGCTGCTTCGGCATCCGGATCTGCTGTATTAGTGGTCGTTGCGATGTAGAGTCGCCAGTATTGTTCGTCGGCAGTTTCAGCCAGCCTGGACCAATCATTAAGCCAGGCTTCAATAGTCTCTTCATTCAGTTCAAGCGCCTGCAACTGCCGGAAATAAGGCTTGTAATCATTCCATGTGAGTGCGAGAATGGATGGTGCGTCAATCGGGAGCGCTTGAACGTTCATGAGTTTCTCCTGACCAAAATAAGGAGCCAAAGATGGCTCTATCGTCTTTGGCTTTACTTGATAACGGTCAAATTGGCTAATGATGCGGCAAGTCTCTTAATGCCTACGCTCTCGAAGACTACATCCACGATCTCGTCGTCGTCCTGGATGCGGCTGTCGAGCACGATGCCTTCGCCCCAGACCTGATGACGGATGTGAGTCCCGGCGCGGAATTTCAATTCCATAACGGAAGCAGATTGAGGTCTGGAACGAACCGACCAGAGGGTTTCCGGCGCGCGCCCACGAATGGAACGTCCTGTGCGCGATCTTCCCATCAACAAGTCCCCGGGCACGTCATCCAAAAAGCGCGAGGGATAGGTCTCTTCGGCCGCGCCGCGCCCGCCGCGTTGGATGGAGCGGATGAGGTAGAGTTTGTCTTTGGCGCGCGTGATGCCAACGTAAAAAAGACGGCGCTCCTCTTCCATGCCTTCGGGCTCATCGAACGAACGGCTGTGCGGCAGGATGCCATCATCCAGTCCGACGATGAAGACCGCGCCGAACTCAAGCCCTTTCGCGGCGTGGAGGGTGAGAAGTGTCGGCACGTTCCCATCAGCAATCGTATCCTGGTCAGAAACAAGCGCAACGTTTTCGAGAAATTCATCCAGGCTGCGCGTGGAGTATTCAAGAGCCAGACGTCGTAGTTCCTCCACGTTTTCCCAGCGATCAGCACCTTCCTCTGATTCATCGTTGATGTATGCTTTATAGTTGAGATCGGTGAGGACGCGGTCAAATAATTCTGAAGTTGTCAGGGAAGGAGCCCCGGCGCGCCAGGTTGCGAGCATCCCACCAAAATCCGCGAGTGACATGGAGGCGCGCCCGGCAAAGGAGGACCAATAAGGCGACTCTGCGCCGCGTGCCAGATCAAGCAGCACAAAGCCGGGTTGGATATTATTCCGGCGCGCAACTAAATGTAATGTCGTGAGAGTCTTGTCGCCAATGCCGCGCGGGGGAACGTTGATGACGCGATCCAGGCTTGCTTCGTCGGCGGGGTTGTGGACAAGGCGAAGGAACGCGATGATGTCTTTTACCTCACGCCGTCCATAAAACCTCTGCGCGCCGACGAGGCGATAGGGAAGCCGCGCCTGTAGAAATGCCTCTTCAAGCAGACGCGACATGGCATTGGTGCGATACATCACCGCGCAATCGCCCGGCTCGAACTGGCGCGAGGCGACCAGTTGGGCAATGGCATCCACAACAAAGGATGCTTCCGCATAATCATCCGGCGCCTCGTAGAAAAATATCTTCTCGCCTTCGCCGCGATCCGTGAAAAGCTTCTTGCGCTTGCGATTCAGGGCGCGATCGATAACGCCCATCGCCGCGTTCAGAATATTTTGTCGTGAACGATAATTTTGTTCAAGCAAAATGGTCTGTGCGTCGGGGAAGTCCTGCTCGAAGCGTTGCACGTTGCGCCAGTCTGCACCGCGCCATGCGTAAATCGACTGGTCCGGGTCGCCGACCACAAAAATATTCTTATTAAAGGAAGCGAGCTGGCTCACGAGCGCATATTGCGCGAGGTTTGTATCCTGAAATTCATCCACGAGCACATGACGGAATCTTTGCGCGTATTTATCGCGCACATTTGGGTTATCTTCGAGCAGGCGCGCGGTGTACACGAGGATGTCATCAAAATCCACTGCGTTGCTGGCGATCAGCCGCTTTTGATAGGCTTCATAGACGCGCTTCACAATCTCATCGCGATAGGTCGTGGTGGGATACTGGTCGGGTCCGATCAATTCATTCTTGGCGCGCGAGATCGCGCCATGCACGCTTGCAGGTCGGTACAACTTTTCATTGATGTTCAGTTCACGGATCACGGCTTTCACTATCCGTTCCTGGTCGTCCGTGTCAAAAATAACGAAGTTCGATCCGATGGGCAGGTATTCTGATTCCCTCCGCAGGATGCGCGCGCAGATGGAGTGGAATGTGCCGAGCATGATCCCTTCCGTCGCCTGATCGGGCAGCAGGCGTTTGACGCGTTCCGCCATTTCTTTCGCGGCTTTGTTCGTAAAGGTAACCGCCAGGATCTGCCACGGCCGCACTCCTTCGACCGCGATGAGATAAGCGATTCGTTGTGTGAGTACACGTGTCTTACCGGACCCGGGGCCTGCCACCACCAAAATAGGTCCATTCCCGGCTGTGACCGCATTGCGTTGTTGTTTGTTGAGTTTATCGAGAAGTTCCATGGGAGAAATAAGGGCGGGTCTTTGCGAAGTACCCGCCCGCAGAATTAGTCCGTTAGAGTTGGGTTGTACAGTTCGGGCAGCGGGCGGCTTTGAGTGGAATGATAGTGAAGCAGTGTGGACATTCCTTGGTGGTCGGCGTCGTTGGTTCCTCTCTCTTAAGCCGATTTATGGCGCGCACCAGTAGAAAGATCACGAAAGCGACAATGACGAAGTCAATTATGGATTGGACGAATGCCCCCCATATAACCACCGCGTCACCCACCGCAAAAGCCTGTTCGCTGAAATTGATTCCGCCAAGAGCGAGTCCAATCAACGGCATCAGCACATCGTCCACGAGTGAGGTGATGATCTTGCCAAATGCACCGCCGATGATCACCGCGACAGCCAGGTCCATCACATTGCCGCGTATGGCAAATTCCTTGAATTCCTTTAGCATTTTATCCTCCAGCGAAATATTGGAGCAAAGTCATTCTACCGTTTTGAAAAGACAATGTCAACAAAGTGAACCAAAACGCACTTTTTCATATAAAAACATGACTTTAAGCATCCTACTCTAGAGTTGTCTAAAACAGTTCTCTAGAACTGTCTTTTGGGATTCTCCTGCCCTACGATTGTCCTACAACTGTATTACTGTTGACGCACTTGTGGAATTAGGTATAATTCTCTTTGCTTGGTACTCTGGGACTTATAGTTCCAATACTCCATTGTAGTAAAGGAAGATACGGATGCCCGACTTCATTCTTGATGTGCAAGGGCTTGAAACAACTTTTAAAACCCCGGAAGGAGTAATACACGCGGTCAATGGTGTTTCATTCGGGTTAGCAGAAGGTGAAACTTTGGGGGTCGTGGGGGAAAGTGGATGTGGTAAGAGCGTGACCATGCTATCTGTTTTGGGATTGATCCCCTCTCCTCCCGGAAAAGTAATCGCGGGGAAAGCGTTTTTTTCCAGGCAAGATTTACTCAAGATGTCAAAGGAAGAAATTCGCCATGTTCGTGGAGCTCAGATCGCCATGATCTTTCAGGATCCAATGACCTCATTGAATCCTGTGTTGACCATTGGCCGTCAATTGGAAGAGCCTCTGATATTATATATTGGCATGACCAAGAATCAGGCTCGTGATCGCGCGGCGGAACTGCTATCGATGGTGGGCATCCCGAACGCGAAAGATCGATTGAACGATTACCCTCACCAATATTCCGGCGGTATGCGTCAGCGTGTGATGATCGCCATGGCTTTATCGTGCAGCCCCCAGATCCTGATTGCGGATGAGCCGACCACTGCTCTGGACGTGACCATCCAGGCACAGATCACGGATCTGGTCAAACGATTGCGTGATGAGCTTGGTATGGCAGTCGTCTGGATCACACATGATCTGGGTGTAGTAGCGGGTCTGGCTCAACGCGTTCTTGTTATGTACGGCGGTCTGATCATCGAAGAAGCACCTGTTGGAGAGGTGTATGCGAACCCGGAACACCCCTATACGATCGGCTTGCTGGGAAGTCTGCCGCGTGTAGACGCGATGGACCATAGCAAGCTGTATTCCATCGAAGGGGCTCCTCCAGTTCTCTATCAGAAACCAAATGCCTGTCCGTTTGCGCCGCGCTGCAAGTGGGTACTGGAACATTGTTGGAATGAGAACCCTCCGCTGCTGGAAGTTGGACCTGACCACCGTGCGGCTTGCTGGGTGGATACTCGAACCGGGAGACATCGCTAATGAGCAACATGAATGCCGACAACAAAGAAACCCTGCTCCGCGTCGATGATTTGATGATGCATTTTCCGATCTATCGCGGCGTCATCCAGCGCCAGGTGGGTGCGGTCCGCGCAGTGGATGGCATCAGCTTCGAAATCAAGCGCGGCGAAACGCTTGGTCTGGTGGGTGAGTCAGGCTGTGGCAAGTCCACGACCGGTCGCACCATTCTACAGCTTTATCGCCCCACGGCTGGAGAGGTTCATTTTGAGGATGTTGACCTTGTCAATTTAAAGGGTGAGGCACTGCGCAAAATGAGGCGCAAGATGCAGATGATCTTTCAGGATCCATACGCCAGCTTGAACCCGCGCATGACTGTGGCGGATATTGTGGGTGAGCCGCTTATGGTGCATAGTGTCGCGACGGGCAAGGAAATTCAAGACCGTGTTCAACATTTGCTCGAACTGGTGAATCTCAATCCGTCATTTGCAGGCCGCTATCCACATGAGTTTTCCGGTGGTCAGCGTCAGCGGATCGGCGTGGCGCGTGCCCTGGCTTTGCAGCCTTCTTTTATTATTTGTGATGAGCCAATTTCAGCCCTGGATGTTTCCATTCAGGCGCAGGTGGTCAATCTTTTGGAAGAGCTGCAAGAGCAGTTCAACCTGACCTATCTCTTTATCGCGCACGATCTTTCGATGGTTCGTCATATCAGTGATCGTGTGGCGGTAATGTATCTGGGCGTACTCGTTGAATTGACAACGCGGGATGAGTTGTATTTGAAACCTCTTCATCCATACACCCGGGCGCTGCTGTCTGCTGTGCCGATCCCGGATCCTGTAGCAGATGCAAAACGGGAACGTGTCATTCTCACCGGAGATGTTCCGTCTCCTGCCAATCCGCCCTCCGGTTGCCGTTTCCGCACACGCTGCCCGATCGCAGAGGCAGTCTGTGCCGAGTCGCGCCCCGAATTCCGAGAAATCAGGCCCGGTCATTTTGTAGCCTGTTTTTTTGCCGAAAGGTATTTATAGCTGGTTAATTTGAAAGGAGGTGGTTGTTCGCGAAGTGTAAACAGTCCGTTATGGAAAATCGTAAGTGTCAAATCAAACTCTTTCAATATTTGTGAGGAGAAGAAAAATGCGTAAATTGTCTGTTTTACTAAGTCTGTTGGTCCTTGCCAGCATGATCTTAGCCGCCTGTGGCGGAGCCGCACCCGCTACCCAGGCTCCCGCTGCTCCTGATGAGCCGTCGGCCCCTACGACTGAGCCTGAGGCTCCTCCTGCCACTGACGAGGCGCCCAGCACTGGTACCTTCACATCCAAGGATCCGACGACCTTTGTTGCGGTTTCCTTCGGTGAGCCTGACAACCTTGACCCGGCTCTCGATTATGAGACCGCTGGCGGTGAAGTCCTCCAGAACGTCTATGAGACGCTGGTGACCTATAGCGGCAACGAACTGTCTGTGTTCGAGCCCCTGCTGGCTGAGTCCTATGAAATCTCTGAGGACGGGTTGACCTATAGCTTCCAGCTCCATCAGGGGGTCAAATTCCACGATGGCGCTGACCTGACCCCCTCAGACGTGGTCTATTCGTTCGTGCGCGGCATGTTGCAGGGCGGTGGCAGTTCGCCACAGTTCCTGATCATTGAGCCCTTCTGGGGTGTTGGCACGACCGATATTTCAGAGATGGTTGAGGTTGCTCAGACCCTTGGGCTCGAAGCCCTGGCTGATGGCGTTTCAACCGAAGAACTCGGCCAAATTCCATATGCCCTCTATGACGACGTCGAAGCCATGAAGGCTGTGGATCCGGCTGTCCTGGTCGGTGTCTGTGAGGCTCTCTACTCTCGCTTTGAGACTGACGAGGCCGCTGGTACTATCAATATGACCCTGGCTCTGCCCTGGGCGCCCTTCATCGCCACCATCGCGGGCTACTGGAGTTCTGCAATGGATCAGGACTGGGTTGCTGCCAACGGTGGTTGGGATGGCTCCTGCGAAACCTGGCAGGATTACTATGCCATGCAGCCTGAGAATAACCCGATCTATGACATCACCAATGGCACTGGCCCGTTCATCCTCGATCACTGGACCCCCGGTGAAGAGCTCGTCCTCGTCCGCAACGACAACTACTGGCGCGAACCCGCCAGGCTCGAGCGCATTGTCCTGCAGAACGTTACGGAATGGAGCACCCGCTTCTCGATGATGCAAGCCGGCGATGCTGACTGGGTTGCCGTTCCGGTTGAGAACCGCTCCCAAATGGACGCGCTGGTTGGCGAGACCTGTCTCTGGGATAACGCAGCTGTTGACTATGTTTGCGAAATCACCGATGACAGCCAGCCGTTCCGTGTGACCCTGGGGCGCTCTACAAATACCCGCTCCGACATCTTCTTCAACTTTGATGTCTCCAACCCGGATGGCAGCAATACCTATCTCGGCTCCGGACAATTGGACGGCAATGGCATCCCGGCGGACTTCTTCAATGATCCCCACATCCGCAAAGCCTTCAACTACTGCTTCGATTGGGACACCTATATTGGTGACATCTTCAACGGTGAGGCTATCCAGTCGAAGAGCCTGGCGATCGAAGACATGCCCGGCTGGAACGAGGATGACCCAACGTACAGCTTCGACCTGGCAAAATGCGAGGAAGAGTTCAAACTGGCTGATGCCGACAAAGATGGCATCCCCGCTGGTGAAGACCCCGAAGGCGACATCTGGACCACCGGTTTCCGTTTCTCTGGTACCTATAACCAGGGCAACACCACCCGCCAGACTCTCGTCGAAATGGTGTCCCTGAATGTCAACACGGTCAACGAGCTGTTCATTGTCGAGTCCGTGGGCCTGCCGTGGCCTGCCTTCCTGCGTTCCCTCAACGCCAGGCTTGCCCCGCTCTTCTTCGTCGGCTGGCATGAGGACATTCACGACCCGCACAACTGGTACGTGCCCTACCTGGTGACATTCTATGCCACCCGATCAAGTATCCCTGCGGAGCTCCAAGACCAATATATCCCACTGATTAATGCTGGTGTGCTCGAGAACGACCCGGCTGCCCGCAATGAGATCTACAAGGAATTGAACCAGCTGGTCTACGACAATCCTCCTGGGATCATCGGCGTGCTTGGCACCACCCACGGCTTCATGCCGCGCTATGTCAAGAACGTAAATTACAACCAGAACTACAGTAACTTCTACTATTATCCGATGTACAAAGAATAGGCTGTTTCTGTAATTCAAACTTTATGTGGGGAGGGACGCCCTGGCGCCCCTCCCCATAACTTCCTAAATCATTGATTTTGTTCTGCGGAATGCGACGAATATTTTCTTCGTCATTTTCCGAATAACATAATCATCAGGAGTAGACAAAATGGTCACGTTTATTATTAGGCGGTTGCTGCTGGTGCCGGTCCTGCTCTTTGGTGTAACGATCCTGATCTTTAGTATGTTGCAGTTCCTTACACCGGTCGAGCGTTCTGCACTATATGTGCGTGAAATTCCCAAGAATGAAAGGCAAATCACCAGCATCATCCTCAAATACGGCCTGGATAAGCCTATATACGTTCAGTATTGGGTCTGGCTGGTGGGGACAACGGATTCGGTCACTGGCGATCGGAATGGCGGCATCCTCTTCGGTGATTTTGGCTGGTCGCGCACAGGTGGACAACCTGTGGCCAATCTGATCAAGAGCCGGTTCCCGAATACTCTGGATCTAACGCTCTGGGCAGTGGGTCCTGTGATCCTGGTTGGTATCTGGTTGGGGGTGCAGGCGGCTGTGCATCACAATGGCTTTATAGACCAGGCCGGACGTATGTTCAGCATTATAGGCACATCCTTCCCAACCTTTGTCTTCGGCTTGCTGATGTTGATGATCTTTTATGCGAATCTGCAGTGGTTCCCACCCGGGAGGCTCTCGACGTCTATGCAGGCAGTGGTAAGTTCAAACAGCTTCCAATCATACACATCTCTGCTGACACTTGATAGTCTGCTCAACGGGCGCTTCGATGTATTCATTGACGCGCTTAAGCACATGATCCTGCCCATTCTGACCCTTTCCTACTTAAGCTGGGCTACGTTCCTGCGTGTAACGCGTTCTTCGATGCTCGAGACCCTGCGCCAGGAATATGTCACAACGGCGCGTGCCAAAGGACTGCCCGAGCGTGATGTCATCTTCAAGCACGCCCGGCCCAACGCGATGATCTCAGTTGTCACCCTGGCGGGCTTCACCGTGGTCGGCTTGATGGGCGGTGTGGTCATCACAGAGACAGTCTTCGATTATCCGGGGATTGGCAAAGCGGCGGCAGAGGCTGCTGGTCAGCTGGATGTGGTTACTGTGTTGGGTTTTGCCCTCTTCAATGGGTTCATCCTGATCATAGCCAACCTTGTTGTTGATGTTCTCTACGCAGTGGTTGACCCACGCGTCCGCCTGTCCTGAGGAGATTGATCATGACCCAAACTGCACCTACTGGTGATAATACTTTACTTACCGACGCCGTCTCGATGCGCAAGATCGGGCGGCTGGAACGCTTCCTGGGACCCGAGAACTATCGCGTACTCACAGGATTGTTCAAAACGCCAGCTGCAATCCTGGGCTTTTCGCTGATCGTGTTTTTTGTTATTATCGCGATCCTTGCCCCGGTGATCGCACCACCGATCAACCCCAACGATCCCTATAGGATCCCGCGCGATGGGTTTTCAGCGGATCCCCGCCCCATGGGCTCTGAATGGCGGGTCAGGCAACCTCCCCTGCCTGTCTGGTGGGAATCCGTTATGAAGACAGATCAATGGGTTCATCTTTTCGGCACTTCCCAGGGCCAATATGACGTATTCTACGGCGTTGTTTGGGGAGTGCGGACTGCCTTCAAGACAGGCATGATCGTTGTAATTTCAACGTTCCTGATTGGCATCGTGGTTGGTTCTGTCTCCGCCTATTATGGTGGCGGAGTGGATAATTTCATCATGCGCATCGTGGATGTGTTCCTGACCCTGCCATTCATCCTGGCTGCGTTGATCCTGGCTGCTGTGCTCACACCAAAGATGGGACGAAGCCTGGTTCCCTCGATTCTGGCATTGATCACGTTTGGGTGGATGGGGTACGCACGCATCATTCGCGGCGATATCCTCTCCACAAAAGAGCGCGATTATGTGATGGCGGCGCGGGTGATCGGCGTGAAAGATAGCCGCATCCTGTTCCGCCACATCCTTCCGAATGCCATCTTCCCGACATTGGTGTTGGCATCTTTGGCAATCGGTGATGTGGTTCTCGCCTTCGCGGCGCTTTCCTTTCTGGGCATCGGCACTGAGATTGGTTACGCAGACTGGGGCCAGGTGCTCTCCTTTGCCCGCAACTGGATCATCAGCCTCGATCAATACTGGTATATTGTGGTCTGGCCCGGTCTAACACTGGTGCTGTTCGTGATGGGATGGAACCTGCTGGGTGACGCTCTGCGCGACGTTCTCGATCCTCGTATGCGAGGCAAGACGTAGTCTGTGTTTACAAAGCTTCTATTCAGAACCAGTACAATTGCTCTAGGAATAGCCCTGCTTACGGCAGGGCTATTTTTCGATGGAGGCACAGCTTCCCCACTTGATCAACAGGCAACACCCGTCAGTACCCTGGACCCTTTCCAACGACTTGCCGAACCGACTCTGCCTGCCCAGCCTTCGCAGGCAGATCATGGTGCTCAGGATTACTGGCTTTATTGTCTGCCCTGTCATGGGGAACGAGGGCAGGGCCTGACCGATGAGTTTCGGGAGACTTATCCTCCTGATGAAGTTAACTGCTGGCAATCAGGTTGTCATGGCAAGCGCCCTTATGAGTTTGGCTTTTCACTTCCAACTCAGATTCCAGCCGTGGTCGAACACAGTGCTTTGGCGAAATTTACGGATGCTGCTCAACTCAATGCATACATCCGCGCAACAATGCCGTTCTGGAACCCCGGCAGTTTGACCGAGGATGAAGCCTGGCGTGTGACGGCGTTCATCCTGCGTGAGAATGACCTTTGGGATGACTCAACGGAATTAAATGCATCGAATGCGGTAAATGTAAAAATCCTGCGCGGGTCATTCCTGACCCCCATCGTAACGCCTCCACAGGCTGAGGCCCCGGATGGAAACGGCATTCCTGTCTGGATTGGGTTGGTGGTCGTGGGGGTGATCCTGATCAGCCTCTTGTTGCTCATCCTCAAAAAATCCCGAAATACGACTACAATCTAGAGGGAGGTTGCATGAAAACATACTTTATAAGAGCGCTGATCCCTTTGTTTGTTCTTGCCTTGAGTCTGCCTGCCTGCGCGCCACAGCCGGTGGTAACACCCTTTGTGGCAAATACACCAACCCCAACCCCTCGTGTCACACCGACGCCTGCCACGCGCTCATTGACAGTTTGTCTGGGTGAGGAGCCGAACACTCTTTATCCTTATGGCAACCTCAATTCCGCGGCACGCAGTGTTCTTTCTGCCATCTATGATGGTCCAATGGATGTTGTGGGTTACGGTTATGAACCGATCATGCTTGAGAAAATTCCAAGCCTTGACGATGGCGACGCACAGGTAAGCCCGGTGAGCGTCAGTGCGGGGTCAGAGGTTGTGGATTCAAGCGGGAATGTGGTGTTGCTTAGTTCAGGGACAAAGGTGCGCCCGAGCGGCTGCCGCAGCGATGACTGCGCGATCACGTACGATGGTTCCAGCACCATTCAAATGGATCAACTCGTTGTGAACTTCACTCTGCTCGAAGGATTGATGTGGTCCGATGGCGCGCCGCTGACCACCAGCGATTCCATTTATTCGTTTGGGCTTGCCTCGAGTGCAGCCACGCCCGGTTCAAAATTTCTTGTCGACCGCACAGAGACTTACGAAGCCGCCGACGAGCAGACGATTCAGTGGTGGGGCAAGCCGGGCTTTATCGATCCGGATTACTACACCAATTTCTGGATGCCATTGCCTGAGCATGCCTGGAGTGAGTTCCCGCCCGAGGAGCTTCTCAGAGTGGATGTCTCGGCAAAGCTTCCGCTTGGATGGGGAGCCTACATTATTGATGAATGGGAACCAGGCAAGCACCTCCACTTTATAAGAAACCTCAACTATTTCCGCGCCGGCAGTGGCTTGCCAAAGTTCGATGAACTGACGGTTCTTATTTTTCCGGATGCCGATGCGGCAGTGAGCGCACTCGTCGATGGGACTTGTGATGTGCTCGATCCATCCACCCGTCTGGATGGACAGGTGGGATTGCTCCAGCAATTACAGCTCGACAACCGGGTGCGTTTGCTTACTGCGCAAACGATGACCATGGAATGGCTGGGTATCGGTATTGTCCCTGCGTCTTATGACAACAATTTCAACGTCAGAGAGGATCGCCCCGATCTCTTCGGCGACAAACGCACACGCCAGGCAATTGCCTTGTGTCTCGACCGTCAGAGGGTTGTGGATACTGTCCTGTTTGGCTTGTCACAGGTACCTGATAGTTATCTTCCGTCAGATCATCCGCTGCACAATGCCAACCTGCAAACTTATGAGTTCAATCCCGCTTCGGGCCGCCGGATCCTTGAGCAGGTGGGCTGGCAGGATCACGATAACAATCCGTCAACGCCGCGCCAGGCTCTCGGTGTGACGAACGTTCCTGCTGAGACGCCTCTGGTCCTCAATTACTATACAAGTTCCGCGACGCAGCGGCATCAGGTCGCTGAGATCTTTACACAATCGCTGGCAGAATGCGGGGTTGGCTTGAACGTCATTTATTCCTCTGCATCCGATTTTTATGCACAAGGTCCCACGGGTCCGCTCTTTGGGCGTCAGTTCGACCTTGCCGAATATGCCATGGGGGTCAACAGCCTGGAGCCGCAATGCAGCTGGTTCGTTAGTTCGCAAATCCCGAACGAAGCCAATCACTGGGTGGGCACAAATGTGAGTGGATATGAAAATCCCGTCTTTGATGCTGCCTGTCAAAAAGCGCTTCAAACAGTTTCCACCGACCCTGAGTATGCTTTCCATCAGGAGGCACAAGCCCTCTTCGCAGCAGATGTTCCATCCATCCCTCTCTACCTGCGCCTCAGAGTCGCTGCCACACGCCCCGACTTTTGCGGATTCACGCTCGACCCCTCTTCTTCCTCTGCGTTGGCTTATATCGAGACATTCGACTATGGGGAAGCGTGCGCGCCTTGATCCATTTCTGTTTGGACGAAATGGGTAGATCCGTTCGTTCTCAGCCGTGAATTGATCCTGTTTTATTGAGTTAATCTGCGCTGAGTCTTTTGTGTCGTCCGGTGGGTAGACAAAACTTTGCTATAATGCGTTCATTCCTGAACATGGGAGCACCCTGTGATGAATAACAACAAACCATTGTTGGAAGTAAAAGGACTGAAGACTTATTTCTACACCGAAGATGGTATCGTGCGCGCGGTGGATGGTGTGAGTTTTGAAGTGTATCCCGGCGAAGTGGTTGGACTGGTGGGCGAGTCGGGTTGTGGCAAGAGCGTCACTTCTCTTTCGATCATGCGTTTGATCTCCAAACCCGGCCGGATCGATGAGGGTGAAATTTTATTGGATGGCGAGAACCTGCTCAAACTTCCCGAAGATGAAATGATCAAAGTGCGCGGCAATCGCATCTCGATGATCTTTCAGCAGCCGCAGACAGCACTGAATCCTGTTTTCAAGGTTGGCGATCA
>DATKED010000143.1:0-7647 GCA_035512375.1 Anaerolineales bacterium | reverse complement strand
GTGCAAGCCTGGGGAGTCAGTTCTTCAGCGGGAGCGCTGCGGGACCAAGCCTCACAATTTCTCCACCTGGAACTTTGGCGATCCCCTCTGGTACTTCGTCGATCATCTTTACATTTCATCAATCCTACGACACCAATTCTGATAGAACCGAAGAAATTCTGATCAACCTCTCCACACCGGGTTGTGGGAGTTTCCCCATTCACGCGACTCGCTAACCCGAGTGCTTGCAAAAGAGAAGATTATGAAACGAATGAAAAGTGAACGCGGGCAAAGTCTTGTGGAATTGGGCGTCAGCCTGGTGGTATTGTTGTATCTGCTATCGGGCGCCGTCGAATTTGGAATCCTTTTTTTCCAATTTGTGCAGCTGCGTGATGCCGCGCAGGAGGGCGCGTTGTATGGATCGATGAACCCTCCAGCCAACGCGTCGGACACCACCGCTATCAATAGCATTGTAACGAGAGCAAAGTACTCATCACCAACTAGCTCCCCTATCGATCTCATCAATGATCCAGCGGTGGGAGTCGATGTAACTGTCACAGATGGACTGTACTGTGAAGGCGGCTCGCTTGAGGTAGAAGTCACCTATCCACATCGGATCTTTATGCCGTTCATGCCACAATTGCTTGGCCGTACGGAAATCCCCCTAACGGCTACGGTTGTGGATACAATTCTCACTCCCATCTGTGGTCCATAGCCACGTTGCGAAAAGACGACAGGAGACCGGGACTCTTAACATAGCCACCATTACACAGCAAATATGAATTTGTGACACAATTGAAAACCGTCAATGATCATGTTGGGAGTGCCTGAATGAATAACTGGTTCGGCACTCCCTGATCATTTATAAGCAGAAACACGCAACAGATGAGATTGTGAAGAAAGTAAACCATGAAAATTAACCATCTTGAACGCGGACAGGCATTGATCGTCATTGCCCTGGCGCTGGTCGGAATCACGGGGCTCGTCGGTCTGGTTATCGACGGCGGCAATGCCTTTCAGGACCGGCAAAAGGCACAGAACGCGGCAGATGCTGCGGCGCTGGCGAGTGCATTTACCCGTATCAAGGGCGGCGATATGGTGGGAGCCGCCCTGGCTTCTGCGGCTGAAAATGGATACAACAATGATGGGGTGAACAATGTGGTGGTGTTGTACAGCCCGCCAAGGGACGGTCCCTACGCGGGCAATATTGAATACATCCAGATCATTATCACCTCGCACGTCAACACGTATTTTGCGCGCGTCATCGGCAGGCAGCAGATCGTAAATACCGTGGAAGCCACGGCTCGCACCAAGTCTGCGGAGATCAAGCCGCTCCTCAACGGACGGGCGGTCGTCAGCCTTGCGCCAGAGAGCAACTGCATGAACCGGTTATCCTTCTGGGTCCATGGCGAAGCAACGCTCGATATTACCGGCGGCGGCATTTTCGTCAATTCAGATAACCCGACCTGTGCGCTGGTCGAGCAGGGCAATGGAAGCCTCCGTGTGGAGGAAGGATACACCATTGACATTGTGGGCGGCGCCTCCATTCAAAAGCTTCGCCTGATCACACCCGAAGTGACCGTGGGCGCGGGACCGATCAACTACCCGCCTCCGTTCTTTATGCCCAAGGTCGGCTGCAGCAAGGAAGCCGAGATCCTGGAAGATGGCACGACGATGAGTTCAGGCTCGTGGGGTGATATATTTCCACCGCCGGGTGTCACGCGGCTCGAAGGGGGTGTCTACTGTCTCGGCAATGGAATGCACATCACTGGCAATCTCGAAGGACATAACGTCATCTTCAGGGTGGACCGGGGCGAGGTGCGCTTCAATAGCAATGCAGATATTATCCTGGATGCGCCCAATAGCGGCGTGAATGCCGGCTTGTTACTTTACCTGCCCATGGACAACCGGAGCAAGGTCGTTCTCAATGGCGGACCGGGATCTGTGATCAAAGGTACCATCCTCGCGCCCGCGGCACCGATCCTGATCAAGGGCATGGACTCCAAACGCGGGTTTCACAGCCAGATCATTGGCTATACCATCGAAGCCGATGGGACCAGCAACGTGGTGATCGTTTACAACCCGGAACAGAATTTTCAATCCCTGAGCATGCCCGAAATAGAATTTTCAGAGTAACCTAAGTGCATCGAATCCGTCTGGATGAATACTAAACCTGCTCGCCGTTGAGCCAGGTACACTCTCGCTCGCAGATTTTCATTTCAAGGAGGTGAACCGGCAATTTGTCACGGGAAAGACAGCGCATGACCCTGAGCGCTCCCACTTTGCGAGGAGCAGGCGAAGGGTGACGAGGATAAGGGTTCTCCATTGCGAAGATGGAGCTAAGGACGCCAGTGGCGTCTGAAAATCGACAGATCAGCGGAAGCCCTTCGGGTGTGCCATCACCCGTTTTATCTTTCCCTCCGAAAATAAACTTTGCCGCAACGCCGGGCGAGCAATCGCGCGGACAAAGAAGCAAAGAGTGGCAGGCATGAGATTAGGGAGTAGAGACTGGAGACCAGTCGCTAATCTCTAATCATCCAATCTCTTATCAATCGGAGGATCCCTATGTGTGGAATCGTCGGATATATCGGGCCGCGTGACGCGACACCGATCATACTCAACGGCCTGAAAAGGCTCGAATACCGCGGCTATGACTCGGCTGGGCTCGCGATCGTAAACGCTGACCAGCTTGAAGTCCGGAAGGACGCGGGCAAGTTATCCCAATTAATTGATCTTGTAAGCAAGTCCCCCATCAATGGCGCGCCAGGGATCGGTCATACGCGCTGGGCAACGCACGGTGCGCCGAACGCGCGCAACGCGCACCCGCACCTCGGCACAACAAAACGTGTGGTTGTGGTACAGAATGGCATTGTGGAAAACTTCCTTGAACTCAAGGATGAGCTGATGGCGGAAGGCGTTGAATTTCAATCGGAGACCGACACCGAAACCATTGTCCACCTGGTGGAGCATTACCTGGCAACCGGCATTGGTCTGGTGGAAGCCGCGCGCAAAACGTTCAACCGGATCCAGGGCGCGAACGTGGTGGTGCTGATGTCTGCCGATGAGCCAGACAAGATCGTGAGCGCGCGCATTGGCAACGCCGGTGGAGTGGTGCTTGGGCTGGGGGAGGGAGAAAATTTCATCGCCAGCGATACACCGGCCATCATGGAACACACGCGCCGTGTGGTCTTTTTGGAATCTCGCCAAATGGCGGTGGTGACATCCAACACAATGACCATCGAAACACTGGAGGGCGCCAGGGTCAAACCACAAGTGCAGGTCGTTGCCTGGGACCCGGTTGCCGCAGAGAAGGGCGAGTATCGTCACTTCATGCAGAAGGAGATCCATGAGCAGGTGCGGGCGCTCACCGATACCCTCGCCGGCCGGGTCGACTTCGTGAACGGAAAAATCCGCTTGCCCGATCTGAAGCTGACGGAAGAACTCGCCAGGAAGATCGACAAAATTTACATCACTGCCTGCGGGACGGCGGCGTATGCAGGCATGGTGGGAAAATATCTGATCGAAAAGATCGCGCGCATCCCGGTTGAAGTGGTCATTGCCTCAGAGTTCCGTTACAGCGACCCCATCTTGAACGACAGGACGGTTGTGCTTGCCATTTCTCAATCGGGCGAAACGGCAGATACACTGGCTGCCATGGAGGAGGGAAGACGTAAAGGCGCGGTCATCTGGAGCATTGTGAATGCGATCGGGTCGCAGGCGATGCGCGTCGCGGATGGATACATCTCGATGCAAACCGGACCTGAGATCGGCGTGGCTTCGACCAAAGCGTTCACCGCCCCTCTGGTTGACCAGTATATGCTGGCGATCCTGCTGGCTGACCTGCGCGGTGTCATCGATAAAAAGACTCGCAAAGCACTCGTCTCTGATCTGCGCCTTGTGCCCGATCTGGTCGGGCGGACGCTCGAGCGCGAAGACGATGTGGAAACTGTTGCGCATGCACTGAAAGATATCCGCGATTGCTTATATCTGGGACGCGGCATCAACATGCCGATCGCCTATGAAGGCGCGTTGAAGCTGAAGGAAATTTCCTACATTCACGCTGAGGGCTACCCGGCCGGTGAGATGAAGCATGGTCCGATCGCGTTGATCGATGAACATATGCCGGTTCTCTGTCTTGCGCCCAGGGACCCCTGGCGCGAGAAAATGGTCTCACAGATCCAGCAAGCCAAAGCGCGCGGCGGTGTGGTGATCGCCGTGGCGACGGATGGCGATGAATTGATCAAAGGCATGACCGATCATGTGCTGTGGGTGCCGGAAGCGCCATGGATGCTTTCCCCGGTCATTACCGTGCTGCCGCTGCAGCTGCTGGCATACCACATCGCAGCCCTGCGCGGGTTGGATGTGGACCAACCCAGGAACCTTGCAAAATCGGTGACCGTGGAATAACCGGGCATCAACCGTAACCTCATGTAATGATTGTGCAATGCTGCACTAGCAGTGCAGTGGGTACTATTACAAAAGAATGGACACTTGATCTTGACGAGTCTGGCATGGAATGTCCAGACTCGTCTTGTTGAAAGCCTGTCATCATTTTTCGTTGGACGCATTTTCAAAAGGAGGAATCGAAAACTTCATCCCCTCGATGATCATTTTTCAGACGACGCCGCTCTTATGATTCAATTTATTAAACCTTTCAAAAACGCAATTTTGTGCGGCAACCCACCTTTCAAGTCCGTATGGCGCGTTTTTGTATCCCAGACCGGCAGCGTGCGTCATGTACGTGTCGCACACTGTTCAACAAGGAGGCTTCATCATGATCACCAATATAAACGAAAAGGGGCAGGCACTCATCTTGATCACACTTGCCGCTCTGGGCCTGTTTGCTTTTGCTTCACTAGCCATCGATGGCTCCATGGCTTTTTCTGACAAACGCCAGGCCCAGAACGCGGCGGATACCTCCGCGTTGGCTGGTGCGCTGGCACAAGTCCGCGGACAAGATTGGCCTGCTACGGTTAACACGGCAAGAGCCCGGGCAACCAGCAACGGATATGACAACAATGGCACGACCAACGTTGTTGAAGTTTATTTGTGCAGTGATGCCAATGCAACATGCACCGCGTTACCAGCCGCAGCAAAGCCGGAAGAATATATCCAGGTCAGGATCACTTCGTACGTGCGAACCTACTTTGCAAAAGTAATTGGCAGATCAGAGATCACCAATGCTGTCACTGCGGTGGCGCATGCTGTTCCCGGTTACAGAACCTCCACATTTGGAGGGAACGCACTGGTAGCGCTCAACACGGATGCCTGCCCGGCCTTCGATTATGGCGGCGGCGCAACAGCGACCGTAACCGGCAGTGGAATTTTCGTCAATTCACGGTGCGACGGTACGCCGCCTTATAACGCATCGAACCAGGCGCTCAACTCGAGTTCAAACAATACCACCCTGACGGTTCCGTGTTTTAGTGTGGTGGGTGGTACTACCGTTCGTGCGAGTTCACTGATCACTACCGGTGGGTGCGCGAGCAGCACAAACAATACTTCCATGTACATAACGGATCCATTGGCGATCTATCAGATGACCAATATCCCCTGCGGCACCACTGCTGGTACATACGATGCCACAACCCTCAACCCTGGCAACTACAGCGGCGCCTTCCCGCCCGGCGGCCAGACGATCATGAACCCTGGCATCTATTGCATCGATGCCGGCAACCAGGGTTTCAGCCTCTCAGGTGGGCAGACCCTCACTGGCGACAATGTCCTGATCTATATGAAAAGCGGCAATGTTAAGTGGACTTCGGGCGGCATTCGCCTATCAGCGATGCAGGGTGTACACCCTGATTATGATGGCTTACTACTTTACCTCGCACCGGGGAATTGCAGTGATGTCTCCATTACAGGGAATGGGACTTCGAGTTACGTCGGTACGATCCTGGCCCCCTGCTCGCTTGTCAAACTTGCAGGCGGTTCAAGCACCGGGAACCAAAACATACTTGAAAACCAGATCATTGCCGATCAAATACAGCTCACCGGCAGTAATTCTCTGAACATTAATTTCAATGCCCAGCAGCAATGGCAGCAGCCTGTTCCCCCGGCCATTGAAGTGAACCAGTAGAAAAGGAACAAGGTTTATCGATCAACCAAGTACTACCCGTTAACATTTATTACAGAAGGAATCAGCCTGTCTGGACCTCCGTGGCAACGGTCGTGCGGATGGGTTGCACTCTCAAATTATTGGTTATATTGTTAGCTCCAACGGTACGGCAGATGTTCTAGTTAATTACAATGCAGAGGAAAACCATCAGATCCCCGTCAGTCCCAGTATTTCAATCCTGGAATAGGGAACAATAAATCAAAAGCGGCGCTTCGTCAGCGCCGCTTTTTGTTTAAAAGTGTTGTCCATTTACCTCCCAACCTGGGATAAAATACCATACGGGCTTTTCAAAAATGCAAAGCATGTATTTGATCCTACCCCGCTAGTACTTATGGACAGTGACAGTGTAACGTAAAATTAAGGTATGATGAATAGAATTCAGTTAACTATTAAGTATTTCCTCGAGTAAGATAAGGAAGGTAACATGAAACCCAAATTACAGGAACGGGGCCAGGCATTAGTTATTATTGCGCTTGCCGCAGTTGGTTTATTTGGCTTTAGTGCGCTTGCGATCGATGGCAGCCGGGTGTTTTCCGATCGGCGCAATGCGCAGAATGCAGCCGATACCGCCGCCCTCTCGGCTGCGCTGGCACAAGTGAGGGGTAACGATTATGAAGCGGCTGCCCTTGCCCGCGCCGCAAGCAACGGTTATGTGACGGATGCAAACAGCGTAGTGGAAGTCCATCTGTGCAGCGAGTCGGGGCTTACGCCTCCATGCGATGGTTTGCCGGGCGGTGCAAATCCCTCTGAATATATCCAGGTCAAGATCGTGTCCACGATCCCCGCCACTTTTGCGCGGATCCTCGGTCGGACGCACTTTACCAACGTGCTAACGGCTGTCGCGCGCTCCCAGGGTGCCATTCCTTCGCCGCTGGCGAATGGAAACGCTTTGGCGGCTCTTGCCCCGGATGAACCGGATGCAATATATGGAAACGGGAATGTCTTTTTACAGGTGAATAACAGCGGAATCTTCAGTAACTCATCCGTTACAGATAACAGTCCGCCATGCCAGGAAGGAGCCATGAGCACGGTTGGCAATGGCTCGTTCACTGTGGACACTTCCATCCAAGTCGTCGGCACGTTCTGCCAGGGTAATAACACAACCGTCAATGGACCTGTGCAAAGCGCAAGTCAAATGCCTTACCCGCCGGTGATCACCATCCCGATCCCAAACATTACGTGCTCTGGAAATGGCTCAGCAACTCCGTCTCAGATAGACGGAGAACCGACGGTTACCTACTCTCCGGGTAACTATGGCAACATTAACCTGACATCCACAGGTAATGTCCATTTTAACCCTGGCAATTACTGCTTCAATGGCGGTGTGAGTTTTACCGGACCTGACGTCATCGCCAACGATGTGAATTTCCTAATTACTTCCGGCGAATTTAGAATCGCCGGGAATGGAACTTTCAGATGTAATGACATGCTGGTCCACATCGACGGCGGGTCAGGAATGCGCTTTAATGGTGGTGGTGGCAATTTCTGTAATAACGTTACCTTCATCGCCTCAACTGGAAATGTTAGCTGGAACGGTAATATAACCAACC
>DATKED010000142.1:0-12119 GCA_035512375.1 Anaerolineales bacterium | reverse complement strand
AGAGTTGAATTTAAGGAAGTTACTTCTTGCTGGCTTTTTTGCAGGTTAAGCTGTAAGCTTGATATTTCCTGACGACCTTTCTGCAGATCCAATTGCAGGCTGGATGTCTGCTGCTGGCTCTGATGCAGATCCAGCTTCAGGCTAGATAATTCCTGACGACTTTTTTGCAGTTGCTGCATGCTTTTTTGCAACTCACGCTGCAGGTTGAATATCTGCTGCTGGTTTTTTTGCAGTTCGCGCTGTAAGTGGGATATCTGCTGGTAGTTTTTTTGCGGCTCAAATCGACTAAAACCTCGTTCACCTATTCGTTCGTAACCAAGTCTGTCCATGTAGTATGAAAATACATGCTCAATCCGGACAGTTTGATCGAACGTCAGTGAATCCCTGTATTTGCCAACCGGCCTGGTTGTGACAGGCTTGCCGTAGTTCTCCGAGAAAAACGGGGATGTTTCATCGAGCCGGTCCTGGATATTTTCGTTCGGACTGTGCAGGTCAATGGCCGTGCCCAGGAATCTTTCCAGAGCCTGAACGGTCTCCGGGTTGCCTGTCACCAGGTCTTCATATTTAACAAATATAAGTTTATCCCTGTCGATGTCGGCAGCCTTCTCATCCAGCTGATATATGATTCTATAAAACGGCCAGATAAAATCAATGGCTTCACCGAACAGCGCGTCGGCGTCCTCTTCACTGTTCTTCTTCTTTAGCACGTTGAACATGGATGCAATGGTATCGCGGGGGTCCCTGACGCAGAACACAACTTTATAGGAATCGCCGAAAAACAGCGGGAAGTAACCGAGGTAGAGGGTTAACATTGGGTCTTTATAAATAAAGCGATTCGTCGAGACTCCATCTACCTTTAGGGCTGCTGTATATAAAAGATCGTTGATTGGTTTTTTAAAGATTTCGACTAGGTTTGCCAGCGTATGACCGAAATATTTGAATCGTTCATCATCTTCAAATTTGTACGTTTCATCAAACACTTTCATGAGTGTGCTGACAAAGGTGCATTCGGGCAAAAACGATTCCCCCGCGATCAGGCTGTAGATCAGGGTGGTGCCGCTGCGCGGCGGACCCACCACAAATATCTTTGTGCCCTGCTCGAGCCCGTGCGGTATGGTCTGCTCCACCAGGATTTCAGAACTCTGCCTTCTCTTCAACAACCTGTTTTTTACAAGCTCACTGTCCATGATTTTTTATCTCTTCCATCACAAAATAATGTCAATGATAAAAGCGCTGGAACCGGTTTGCCAGGAACAATTTTATGGCGACGGCCGGCTGCCTGAAAAGGAACCTCAACTTCACTTTCAGCACGCTATCGTACATCGTTTTGGATAATATATCCTGATTTGCCGTTACAAACCCCATATATCTGGCAAACCTTTGATTCTGTTCATCCCGAGCTAAGCCTCTCATGTAAGGGAAAATTTCATTTTCAAAGACAGCCAAGAGATCCAGGCAAAAGTCTTTCGAGGTTAAAGCATAGCTGTTTTCCTTGTTTTTCCGTTTGCTCAAGCCCCCATAGCGGTGCTTGAGAGCGACGAAGTCGACAAAATGAAACGTTTCACCGCTCCGAGTCAATCTTAAGAACAGCGACCAGTCTTCAATCAATCTGTATTTCTCGTCAAAGAATTTATATTTTTCGAGCATTTCCTTCTTGAAAGCCGTCGCTCCCATGGCAAACGCATTCCATTCTGAGAGCATTCGAAATTGGACGGGAGCTGGTGACTCATTGATTTTATGGGCTCTGTCCACAGGGACCTGCTTCAATAAAAACTCTTTCATCTCCGAGTCATATCGATAACATTGAGCCGTGATCATGTTTTTATCCGAGTGTTCCACAAATGCCTTTTCATGGTTGGACAGCGTATGTTCATCGTACAGGCAATCGTCCCCGGCAAACACCGTCACATAGTATCCACTTGCTTTTTTGATCGCAGCATTCAGGTGCTTTACAGTGCCTGCGTTTTGTTCACGGGTTAGTATTATGTAATTCTTTAAATTCCCTCTTTTATTCCTGTCGATATGTTCTTGTATGGCGTTTTTGTCAAAGCCAGTGGAGGCATCATCCGTGATGATCAGTTCCATGTTTTCATAGTTCTGGTCCAAAACAGAGCTGATCGATTCGCAGATGGTTTTTTCCTGATTGTAGGAAAGAATGATCACAGTAAATAGAGGCTTGTTTGTCATATTCTTCATTATGGTAGTCGGAAAAATGCGTTCGCGGATCACAGGGTCCATGTTCTTGAATTCGTACCAGTTGAATGGGTGTGAACTCAAGCACTTTCACTTCCATAATCGAGAGGCGGTTTGCCTGCACGAACCTTCACGACAAATGGGACCAAAGCTGTGTTCCAGCCAGGATCACTTTTCCAAAATGCCTTATATGGCCGTATGAACCGGAGAATTATCAAACTACTCGATGCCGATAAGTTCACTCTCTATCTGCAGCAGAGTCTTACCGGAGTTGATTTCCTCTGCTATTAAGTCTTTGATGCATTGGTCCATGATCAGTTTCCCCACATCTCTGCCTACGTTCGGCATGAAATTCTCCACAGCACTCATCCTCTCAACCAGTTTGTCATCCTTTCCATCCATGAGTATCTGGAGGAATTTTTCCACTTCCTCCCAGGTGCTGGCTTGGTAAAATGCCGGCAGCAGATTTTCATGGACGATGGAATAGTTCGACTCGTTAAAGGTGTACATGGCGGGCTTATGGGTTAATAGGAATTCTACAAGGATAGAAGAAGCATCCGATATTAATGCATCCGCCACGGAAAAGGCAGATAGATAATCGGGCGTCTGGTCAAGGATCATATTTTCATTGTCCATTACCCAGGCGATCATTTCCTCCACTTGCTCTGCGGTCATAATACCGCCATTCCTCAGAGAATTAAAAAAATGAGGATGAGGGCGCCATAACAGGACTAGCTGCTGGCTGCTCTGGAAGTAATCCAATATCTGCCGGCCGAAACTTCCAAAGGTGGACCAATTCTCTGTGGCAATAAATGAGTGTGTGTTCCACATGACAACCCGCTTATTGGCTATTTTCCTCTTCCAGGTTGAGGATATCTCTTCCCTGCGTTTTTCAAGTTTCGCAATCACATCAAACCTGGGGTGCCCGATGAGTTCCACATTTTCACCTTTTCTGGGACCATGCTGAACATGAGATTTGAAAATGAAGTTGGGCGAATCAAAGATTTTCCAGGCTTTCTCATGCAAGGGCAATTGAAAATGGTAATTTATTAAGAAACCGATGTTTTTTAAAGCCATCCAGTTGACAAAGTAAGGTATGTAGACTGACCGGCTCACAACCTTATCGATCTCGTCAATGTAGAATTGCTTTGGAATGTTATCGTAAGGCTTCAGAAAAAATACCAGATCA
Organism: Anaerolineales bacterium; assembly: GCA_035512375.1. Lineage (GTDB taxonomy): Bacteria > Chloroflexota > Anaerolineae > Anaerolineales > Villigracilaceae > Defluviilinea. Next base: position 8,737 of record DATKED010000142.1, on the reverse strand, counting down.
GGGGATTCTATTGAAAGATCATAGTCATTGCAGTGGATGATCGGCAGGTGCAGCTTCGTGTATTCAGTAAACCAATCCTGGCTTTTATCGTTGTTTACGTGCCTGAAGTCCACATAAACAAGCTGTGCATCGCAGTCCGGGTTGGCAGCAAATGCGTTATAAACGGACTCGAGGGAGGGCCAGGTGTATCGTTCCTGCACAAAGAAGACCGCTTTCAGCCTCGGATTATGATCCGCTTCTACGCTTTCAAGCATCTGATCCAAATGATTTATGAACATGCGACACGCTGCGTTGCCCAGTGACGGCTTGCCAAGTATTGTGTAGATCACCATTAACGTTCTACTGAGATAACGAATGTATGATCTGTCTCCCTTTGTGATTTGCCAATGCCCTCCTGTCTGCCTGGACTGAATTTGGTAAATTTCAAGATGGATCACATCCTCAATGGACTCCAAGAAAAGGCGCAGTTGTTGAGCCTCCGCCACAGACAGACTGGGTTGACTCCATTGAGAGCAACTTTCAACGATGGATGTCATGAATGTCTTATAACGAAGATACCGACTATGATTCATTGGATAGTGCTTCCCGGAACGGCCTTTCTCGCCTAGCACATCAAGCACAAGGTCGGCATCCACAAGATAATCGTCATGGACCGAAAAGTATCCAATCCTTGTAAACAGTCTTTCGCCAACGATCGTTGTTATGTCCAGGTTGTTAATGGCGCCCAGGTTTGTCCAGAAATAAAAATTCGTGACTTCATGATTGGACATTAAAATGACCACTTCTGTGCCTGGCTGGCAGAAGAGCATGTTGGTGAGCGCCGCGCCGGTGGGCGCGACGACCAGGGCTGCCTGTGAAAAAAGCTCGATCTGGAAATCCAGGGAAGCGCCCTCGATCTCCACGATCTCAAAGCCCTGTTTGAGCAACATCAGTTCCACTTCATCCCGGTTCCCGAGCGCGCGGCGGCCCTGCCTGCGAGCCAGGTAGATATTTCGCCAGGGTTGTTTACTGTAATCCGCGTCCCCCTTCAGACACTCCGTGACTTTTCTCACCCACTTGTGCGAAAGGACAATATCCTGATTAAAGACCGGGCGGCCCTCGTAGCGATCAAGGATGCGCGACAGTGAGGATGGGAAGACCAACCGTTCCACATGATAGGGGGTGCCGGGTTTCATGTAGATCAAGGGGTGCTTGTTGACATTCAGGCGCTCGAGCGCGATCATCAAATTTGGATGCAATCCATCCGGTATTAAAAGCGGTATATCCTTGAATTGCTCCAGGCTGTCCACCAGCAGAATTTTCGGGAGACATTCCACAAGCCAGTGGAAGTAGTTGTCGTCATGTGCACAGGATATGAATATGCCCTCTTCGATATGGAGAACGGGCTTTTGGTATTCGTTTAAGATCACCGAATCCCTCGATAATTCCCTTACTCGGGATGTTTTCTTCCCGAAATCCGGGCTATTAAAGTCCATGTATTCATCATTAAGGATAATATCGTCCTCAACAATGATCAGGCTTTCCCCACCGATGACGGCAGCATCTTCCAGCACGGACACATATGGCTGGGGACAGAGGGCTAGTCCCTCGTTCAACTTCTTACCCAAGCCGCCAATCAGTTTCGGGCGCTGCATATAGATCTGTTCGGGAGAGTCTTCGAATACGATTCGGCCCGTCTGTTTGCTGTACTCATACATTCCGCGCAGTCTAAAAACCGGGAAAGATGTTTCGCGCCCTTCACTTCGTCCGTATTTCAGATAGTGAACCAAAGGGTTCACGCCGGTATTTCGTACATCTTCATGGGAATCCAAATACCAGCGGCTGTTGAACCCGGGACCCGGATCCCGTCCCTCGAAGCCGCCATAGGCTAAATAATGCTGGACCGGGTCCACTCCTGATGTGGCGACATCAGAGTTTTTTGCCAGGTACCATTCCCTGTCAAAGAGATCAGACGACTCGATCAGGCGGGCATCACGGACCCGTTTCAGGCGCCGCCTGACTTGTTTTAATTGAACAAGCAAATTCATGAATATCCTTCTTACTTTCGCCTGGTTCGATCGAACTCATCGACCCGCAGTATCCCAATGGCTATGAACGTGGATTCCATACCCATGGTTCGCGACACATGCCTGTACAGAACAGTTACTGCAGGAAATACCCTTTAACCCAGTTGGGATCGTTGTGCCAGCCCTCCACGCGAGTGACGGTTGCAAGTACGTTCGGCCAAACCCGGTCCCAGGTGAAATGGTTGATCACCTTTGCTCTGCCTGCTTTGCGTATGGCATCTGTTTCTTCCGGATGCTGCAAATAATACCTTATTTTTTCAAGCAGATCCCCGGTATCCTTAAAAACGATGATTTCCTTTCCAGGCACGAAATACCGGTTCAGGTCAGGTGAGTCATCTGTGACCACCAATCCTCCCGCGGCCAGAAAATCCAGGACGCCAACTTTCACGGCTGGAAGCCCGGAGAGGGTCCGGGAAAAAATAACAGCCAGGCTGCCGCTGTTCAACGCGCTGAGCATATCCTCCCCAAAGAGGAAACCGCGGCTGTGGATGCCATGCTCCGCCCAGCCTTCCCCGTAAACGTGTGTATCGAAGTTCTCCGTCAGAGCTCTCACGGGTTCGACGCGGTCTGCGTGGACGGCCCCCAGCACCAACACGTCACACCTGTATTCCGGGCGCGCCGGGACAGGATGGAAAAAACGCGGGTTGGTTGCCATGGGCAGCCAGTATGCCTGAGTCCCCTGCCGGCGATAAAGCTCCACACACTGGCTGACCACAGTATAGACCACATCGAAATTCCGGGCGATCTTGCTGGTGCTGGGCTCATAAACCTCCGGGTCGCTGAGCACCATGGTCAGGAGCCTGATCCCCAATATTCGCAAAAAGCCCGCATCCCGCGGTCGAAAGCTTAATCCTCCGGCATTGCAGATAATGACATGCGGGCGAAAACGAAAGATCAACGGGAATAATTTCCCGCGCACTAACCAGACCGGCGAAGTGGTGCCCCGATCATAAGGCTTGCCATCCGTTTCGAGCGCAGCACGATCTTCATCGGTATTAAAATCGACCACATTAACGCCCGTGGCTCTCAAACCCTGGAGCATCTGGGCAACCATATCGTTGGGTCCGCGCCAGTACCCGCCGATATAAAACACGCGCAACCCGGCAGGGCGGGGCGGTTTCAACCAGGAGATGATCTTATTTTGCACGAAAATGGAGAGGACGGCGATAAAGCTCTGTAAGTGTCGCATGGCGCAAAGTGGTCCTGGCAGGCACACAGGAGAGATCAAGTTCCTCAAAGCATGTTCTAGCCGCAGTGGAAGTCACTTTCCACTGCGGCTATGGTAGAGAATCTATTTCCTTACCCCTTGTTCTGAAGCCAGGTTATCCCCCTGGGAGGGGGGTAATACCAAACGTCCGGCTCAGAAAGACCGCCATTTGGTCACGCGACACGGCTGCGAGTGGACAATAAGCGCTGGCACTACAACCACCCGTGATCCCCTCGGCAGCAAGTCGTTTGATCCACGCCGCTGCCCAGTAGGTGGTTGGCACATCGGTAAAGCCGGTGCTGGCTCCTACAGGAGGCGGGCTATAACCAGCCCCATACTTGGCGCGCAGCAGGAACACAGCCATCTGATCGCGAGTGACCGGGGAAGTTGGGCAGTAATTGCTGGCGCTGCACCCACCGGTGATCCCCTCGGCAGCAAGCTGCTTGATCCAGGCGGCTGCCCAGTAGGTGGTTGGCACATCCGCAAAGCCGGTGCTGGCTCCTACCGGAGGCGGGCTATAACTAGCCCCATGCTTGGCGCGCAGCAGGAAGACAGCCATCTGATCACGAGTGACGGTTGTTGTTGGACAGTAGAGCAGTGGAGTGGTGTTGCAGCCGCTGGTAATACGTGCGCCGTATATGCCCTCGATGAAGCCCCACGCCCAGTAGTCGCTCGGGACATCTTGAAAGCTTGTGACATGGAACTGAAGATTGCCGCCGGGCTGGTTCTGGCCAGGGTTATTGGTCGTTCCAGCATAGCCTGCGACTTCGATATAGTAGGTATTGCCGGCCGTCGCAGCAAATAATACTTCTGATTGCAGGGTACTGAATACATCATCATTACAAACCACGAACGTGAGATTATTAAGATTTGTGCCTCTCCAGACGGCGATGTAGGTATCGTAGTCGGAGCCGATGGTATCCACATGGAGCCCCCTGTTCGTGGTGGCCTGGTAGCGGTACCAGACCGTCCTCTTGCCGCGCGCCAGCGTTCTGCCTTCACAGGGAACAGCATCGGGATCATTCAGGTCTGTCTCTGTTGCTTCCGTGGTGGAAATGATATGTTGGAAGGGAATACTGCTAATGTTCAGCGCGTTAGCAAATGTATCATTGGGAGGTGCGGCGGCATAAGCGGTGCTTGCACCGCCGGGACCAAAACTGAAGAGCAGCATTGCGATCAACACGATCACCTGCACACCCTTTCTCAATGAGTGGGAGAAGATAAAATAGTTCATAACAACCTCCGTTCTTTCACCATGTTTGTTATTATATCTCTCTTGTTTCCGTTGGTGTTTTTTTTTGCCGTGCTCGCAATAACAATTATGTAGGTTCGATCACCAATATCATAGCGCATTCGGCAGGCAGGGCAATGCTGCGGATGGGGGATTGTCCGCCATGCTGCAATAAGGCAGATTTAGGCACAGGCTTTTTTATCCTGTTGCGCTGGTACTGCAACCGAGAGGAGATACAAATGAAGACGCACATTCTGCGTTCCATCCTTGCAGTGGTTTGTGTTGTTTCCAGCTTGTTTGTTTCGGCGCGAGAAAGCCCGGTAAGTGCCGAGACGGTGCTCGACCCGGCAAATCTGCGTTTTACCCAGGTCACCCAGGGACTCGCGCAGCCGGTCCTTATCACCCATGCCGGGGATGGGTCTGGTCGGCTGTTCGTTGTAGAAAGAGCGGGGCGGATCCGCATCGTAAAAAACGGCGCGCTGCTTTCCACGCCCTTCCTCGATATCGACCCGATCGTCCATTCCTCGAGCAGCGAACAGGGTTTGCTGGCGCTGGCATTCCACCCCGGTTACGGAAGCAACGGTCAGTTCTATACGGTGCATACCCCTGAGGATGGTTCATTGGTTTTGTCAAGTTTCACCCGTTCCGCAAGTGACCCTGATCTCGCAGATGCCAGTAGCATCTCGACCATCCTCAGTATCCCTCACCCAGGCAATACCAACCACAATGGAGGCACGCTCGCGTTTGGTCCCGATGGATATTTATATTGGTCGACGGGGGATGGCGGCGGTGGGGGCGATGTGCCGAATAACGCGCAGAACCTCACCGTCCTGCTTGGAAAGATCCTGCGCCTGGATGTCGATTCGGGCTCGCCGTATGGCATCCCCTCGAGCAATCCCTTTGTGGGCCATCCAACCCCCAATATCCGGGAGGAGATCTGGGCGTACGGTCTGCGCAATCCCTGGAGGTTTTCCTTTGACTCTCAGACCGGCGATCTGTTCATCGGCGACGTGGGACAGGGTGCCCGCGAAGAGATCAACTTCCAGGCGGCTGCCAGCGCGGGAGGAGAGAACTACGGCTGGCGCGTTATGGAAGGTTCGCTGTGCTTCAACCCCTCGTCCGGCTGTGACCAGAGCGGAAAGGTGCTCCCAATCGCCGAATATAACCATTCGGTTGGCTGCTCGGTGACAGGTGGATATGTCTATCGAGGGTCGCTTTTCCCGCTCCTGCGCGGTCATTACTTCTACGGTGATTTTTGCACGGGAGCCTTCTTTAGCCTGGATGGCAGCGGGGCTGGCGGATGGAGTGTCACTCCCCTGGGCGATACGCCGTACTCCATCTCCACCTTCGGCGAGGATGAGGCGGGAGAGCTCTACCTGGCAGATTATGGGACAGGCAGGATCTATCAACTGGGATATACAACGTTTGCAGATGTGCCGGTTGACCACATCTTCCATCGTTATATCGAAGGCTTTTATAATGCCGGCATTACCGCGGGCTGTTCGGTATCCCCAGCATCCTATTGCCCCGCTAGCCCGGTGACGCGCGGCGAGATGGCAGTCTTCATCGAGCGCGCCATGGGGAACTTCTCACCGGCTCCCTCGCCCAGTGGGATGTTCACCGATCTCCCGGCGAGCCATCCTTTCACGCCATTTATCGAGGAACTATATAACGATGGGATCACCGCGGGTTGTTCCACGAGCCCGTTGATGTACTGCCCAAATAGTCCGGTCACGCGCGGTCAGATGGCCGTGTTTATCGAGCGGGCTCTGGGCAATTTCTCTCCCACCCCATCCCCAAGCGACATGTTCGCCGATGTTTCTCCCACCGATCCCTTTAAGCCATTTATCGAGGAGCTGTATAACAATGGGATCACAGCCGGCTGTTCCACAAACCCGCTGAACTATTGTCCGGAAGCCTTTGTCACTCGAGGAGAGATGGCAGTCTTCCTTACCAGGGCTTTCAATATTCCTTTGCCCTGATCGGAGGAGGATAAGACCTCCTGTTTTGGCGTGCCGGGTACTTTTAGCCCGGCACGTTTTGTTTATTGCTGTTCCGAAGAGTTTTCACGAAGCAAGGATCGAGCAAGGAAGATTTCAGCAAGAACAACCTTTTTGACCCGCTGGCGACTCCCAGATATGGGAGATGCTTTTCAAAAAAATCAAATTGAGCAGGGAGCCAACCGAGGCACAGGCTGCCCAGCGCGCGTTTCAGTGAGGCAGTGGTGTATGGTAAACGCGCCGTGAAAAATGAAGAAATGCGTGAAGCATATCAGTCGGTTGCAGCACAACCAGGGATGTGATCACCTGCCTCGTTTTGTTTGGTGATTGTAACCTTTTCCGGGTTGTAAGCACCGTTTAGTCCGTATATACTTAAATACAAGACAAAGCTGAGATTTTTTATCCTATCAGAGTGTATGTGGGAAATTGCGAACCCATTCCAATGCCAGGAATTACCTCCGTTGAATTCAAAAAAACCAGACAGGAAGACAGCCATCATGAAACGATTCTACAATGTGCTCAGTGTCATCATTCTTATTTCCTTTTTATTCATTCCAGCTCCTGATCCAGCCAGCGCACAGAGTGTCCGCACAAGAGGGGCCGGTCTGCCTCAGGCACAACAGGCGGACGAGTCCGTCAGCCGCACCAACCGCATCATTGTGAAGTTCAGAGATACGACCGAAGCGCTTTCCAACGACGAGCAGGCAAAAGCGCGGGCAGCGGAAAGCCTGAGTACCAGGAGCGGAATAGCACTGAGATATTTCCGGACCATCTCTGACGATGCCTCCGTATTGGAACTGCCGGCGCGCCTGCCGCTGGAAGAGGTGCGGAGCCTCAGTGAACAATTGATGACTTTGCCGGACGTCGAATATGCGGAACCCGACCAGGTGTTCAACGTTACATTAACTCCAAACGATACATTCTATGCAAGCCAGTGGCATTACAAGGACACCTGGGGGATCAACGCCCCAGCCGCCTGGAATGTGACCACAGGGTTAAGCACCACGGTTGTGGCAGTGGTGGATACCGGAATCACCGCTCACCCGGAATTGAGCGGGCGCACCGTTCCCGGCTATGATTTCATCAGCTATGCACAGGACGGTAACGATGGCAATGCACGTGACAGCAACCCGAGCGACCCGGGCGACTGGGTCACTTCTACTGAACGCAATACTCCGGGCGGCTGGTTTGAGGGTTGCGCAGTATCCGACAGTTCCTGGCATGGCACGCACGTGGCGGGGACCATTGCCGCCAACAGCAACAACAGTGTCGGCGTGTCGGGCATCAACTGGAATGCGAAGATCCTGCCTGTGCGTGTGCTCGGCAAGTGCGGCGGCTATCTATCAGACATTGCGGATGGCATCCGCTGGGCGGCTGGTCTACCGGTCTCAGGCGTGCCTGCGAATGCAAACCCTGCCAGGGTGATCAACGTCAGCATTGGCGGAGAAGGCTCATGCAGCCCCACCTATCAAACCGCGATCAACAGTGCGACAGCAGCCGGTGCGACCGTTGTCGTCGCGGCGGGCAATGATGGTACAGATGCAAGCCTATCCCAGCCTGGCAATTGCAGCGGTGTCATCACGGTAGGCGCCACTGCCTCCGATGCATGGCAGGCCAGCTACAGCAACTGGGGTCCATTCGTGGAGATCAGCGCGCCCGGCGGAGATATGCCTTTTGACTCGGGTGTGCTTTCGACGATGAATGCAGGGACCACAGTTCCTGCTGCCCATAACTATGAGTATTCGCAGGGCACCAGCATGGCGACCCCGCATGTGACTGGCGTGATCTCATTAATGCTGGCACGTAACCCCTACCTCACTCCGACTGAGGTGTTGCAAATTTTGCAGAGCACCGCCAGGGATTTTCCGCCTTCGAGCGATTGTTACGGAACGTCGAATTGCGGCGCCGGCATTGTGGATGCTGCCGCGGCGGTCAACGCGGTCACGCCACAGACCTTTGCAGATGTGTCCACCGGCTACTGGTCCTGGGATTTTATTGAGCGCCTTTCCAACGCTGGAATCACCGGCGGCTGTGCGACGGGTCCAGTCCGCTATTGCCCGGAAGACACTGTCACTCGGGCGCAGATGGCGATCTTCCTGCTGCGCGGCATCCATGGTCCCTCCTATACCCCGCCCGGGGTAGGCGGCAGCACCGGCTTTGGGGATGTGCCAACCACGTACTGGGCAGGAGCGTGGATCAAACAGCTGGCTGCAGAAGCGATTACCGGCGGGTG
>DATKED010000141.1:0-28402 GCA_035512375.1 Anaerolineales bacterium | reverse complement strand
GGATGCCACGATTGCCGAATCGCGCAGGATGCCCAAGCGTGCCTTCGGGTGGAGCAATGTCGATTCGCGCGTGGTTAAATTCCTCGGTCGAAGGATGAAGCGGCGGATTGCAAGGGCGACGATACCGATCAGAATGGCCGTATTGGCTATATCTGCCATGAGACGATAGATGTCGCCGATGATCCCACCCTGATCTAGCAGACGAAATCCTGTGAAGCCATAAATCAACTCCGAAAGATCTACCATCAGGAAGATATATAAACCCCACCCAATGAACGCGTGCAAAATGCTGGGACCGAGACGAAAACGGAAGACAGGCTGGAACAGACCGACCTTGACGATCAGGTCGTCAATCCGTTTCCAGATGAGTCTCCAATCGGGCTTGCCCTGCCCGCTTGAGATGTGACCGATAATGCGCATGACACCGCGGGTTGTGAAGTACAACGAGACGAGAACAGCCAGTGCAAAGAGGATTTTCTCTATGGGTGTAAGCACAGTTCCTCCAGGAATCAATATGTCATTGCGAGCGCACTTTGCGAAGCAATCTCTAACTAATGGTGAATTGATCGAACGACTCGAATCGTTTTGTTGGAGATTGCTTCGTCGCGACGAACGCTCCTCGCAATGACATCATGCTAATAGTTTAGCACAAAAAATAAAAGCGGAGGCTGGTGACCTCCGCCTGAACGATGAGAATTGGTCATTCCAGGATATCTGTTTTCAGGAAAACTGGAAAGGTTTTACGCTATTAAATCACCTGTTCCTGCTGATCGCATCCACATAGTTTATCGCGCCCTGACACGCCGGTTCAAGACGCCCCGAGACATTCTCCCAGTTCAGTTCCAGGTCCTCGCTGGCGATTGCATCCAGGGCGTTGCCCAGACAGCCCGGTCCGGCGTTATAGTTGACCAAAGTGAACCTCCATAGATCTTCATAAGAGGCAACACTGCCTGCCGGCGTCTCTCCGGTCACGTTCTCCACGAGCTGACCGGCCTGCTCGCAGTTTGCAAGCATCGTGTGGGCAAAAACACCGATGCTGAAATTCGCGCGGTCCAGATCAATTTTTAAAGGACAAGCCTCGCAGGTCGCATTGACCGCATCGATCAAAGCCAGGCGTACATATTTCTGTTGTTCAGCAGTCAGATGCAAATATCCCTTGCTGCATTCTGCTGAGTCCATCACCAGAGGACAGAACTGACGAAAGAATGGTGGGTTCCACAACAGGGCAGTGTCTGCCCCTTTCTCTGTAAGCTGTCCCAAGCCAATGTCATTCCGGTTGCTTCTGCCGGGCCAGAACTGGCTCTCTATCGCGAACATGTTTTTCAACAAATGCGCGGGTACGCTGGTATCTCTTGCGACATTCAGGATAAGTTCATCGAACTGATTCTGCCAGATGGTGACAGCTCCGCGGGCAGCTTCCATCCCACAAGTGGAGGCGCCGCCATCCAACAACAATCCGCCATCCGGGCACGAACTTACATCAACAGCGCCTGCCCGGATTAACTGGGAAGCCAGGTAATTGTAGGGGATATCGGTACCCAACTCTTCACTCTGTGTGGGAGTGCTCAGCCATTCCGGTGGCCCGCCTACTGGCGGCAACGTTCCCCAGGCCCCCACGCAACTGGCAACAGGCACGCCCACCCACTGACTGCTTAAAACGTCCGCATACCAGAATAAACGATCCGGGTCGCCTGCATCGGTCACAGCCACGCGCACCAGCGCGTCGAACATCTCGCTGCTGTCTCCGTAACTTGAGTTTGCCCAGAATTGGATCACAAACCCGTCTTCATCGGTGATGGGAAGCTGTAACCGGCAGACTGGATCGCAAATGAAGGGTTGACCCTCATACAACCCTTCGATACTGATAATTTGATAATCGGGCAGAGGTTCTATTCCGGTTAAAACCAAAATGGGATCAGAGTCACAAATGCTTGTGGATGAGGTATATACCGGGTCGCAATTTTCCAGCGTCACCTGCACCGTGGGCGGAGGCAGGATGGTGGAAATTTCTTTCTGTGCGGGCTTGGTATCTGCCAGGTGAAGATAAAAACCATCGCACGAAGTTACATCGATTTCATGACACGGTTTTTGCTCGATCCATTCGTCATAAAGATCTTCCCCGCAATCCACGTAAATATCCCCCGGTGTTGGCAAGCCGTCATGATCAGTGACAATCTTGCATTCAACGTCATCTTCGCCCCAGCGGATCAACCACCAAAAATACTTGGTGTAATCGACCACGGTGACAGAGAAGCGGTCGGGACCTGGGGGTTGATAAGGCGGCGCGGCAGCCCCGCGAGGGAGAGACGCGAACGCGCTTCCCGCGAAGGTCAGAAGGATGCTCAGCATTACGAGCCGGTTCCTCCACCCACCCCGATTCTCATTGTCGAATCTCATAAAAAAAGAGTCCGTTTCAATTATAGCGGACTCTCCGTCGTTGCGGCTATTTTTTCCTTGGCTTTTTGGTTACAGGTTTTGCAGATTTGTTATTCCCGGATTTCGCCGGATTTTTCCTCTGCTGGCTGACCGGGCTTGCCTGGGCTGGTGGCGCCGATTCGTCTATCTCCTGAAGGATCGTCATATCCTGAGAAAGGTTGCGACTGCGAAGATAAATGCTGGCAACGTAAATAGCCATCACAATGAACGCGACCGCGTAGCCGGCGATCATATAGCCTGAAGTATCGGGGGTGGGTTCCTGAAAAAACATATCGCTCTCCATTTACATCGTAACTTTTAATTTCAGTTGTTCGACTCTGTCCTGCAAATCGCCAAGCCGAATACGGTTCCAGAAAAGGTCAATAAAGATGATACTGAAGGCAAACAGCGCAAAGAAAAATGCGATGCGCATATCAGCCGTCATACTGAAGCCGCCATCCGCTTCGGGGTTGGTTCCACCAATGACCACTGGGTGGATCGTGCGGAACAGTCGGATGGCAAAGAAAGTGATCGGCGCGCTGAGAGCACCGACAAGTGCGTATACCGCGCCAAAACGGGCGCGCCTGTCAGGGTCGTCAATGCCCTGACGAAGCATGAAGTAGGCAACATAGATCAACTCAGTGACCGCGGCGGTGGTGAGGCGCGGGTCCCATGTCCACCATGTATTCCACGCGGGACGCGCCCAAATGGAACCAAGCAAGATGGTGATCAGGAAGAAAACCAGGCTCACCTCGATCGAGGCAACCTGGAGTCGGTCCCATTTCAGATCTTTTGTGATCAGGTACACCACGCTGAGTACTCCGGCAAGGATGAAGCCAATCAGTGCCGTCCACGCCGTGCCGATGTGGAAGTAAAACACTTTTTGTACTTCACCCATGACACGTTCTGTCGGAGCATTGAGTGCCATATAGGTTGCAATGCCAAGCACAAGAATGGAAACAATGTCGAGAATTCTTAGCGTTAAAGGTTTGGGTTGCATGGATTCTCCTTCAAAAACTCCCTTTCCCTTTGGGAGAGGGTTGGGGTGAGGTAAATCTATTCTTCCACAACACTATCAAATACCATAAATGCCACAGCGATAAAAATAATATCATAGGCGATGAGAAGGTTGATCGGCAAAAGGATCTCTGACATTTCTGCGCCGGTGAGAAATCCGCTGCTGGCTTTGACAGCCGCCAGTAGAACGGGGATCACAACGGGAAATAACAAAATGGGAAGGAGGATGTCGCGCGTCCGCGTTTGTACAGACATGGCTGAAAGCAACGTGCCCACTCCCGCATACCCAATCGAACCAAGCAGGATGACCAATAGTAAACCGGGTTGGAACAGATTGACATTATACAAAATGCTGTACACTGGAAGGACAATAATCTCCACGATCAACATGAAAGCCAGATTGCTGATCACTTTGCCAAAGTAAATGGCAGAGCGATCCACCGGCGCAAGCAAAAGACCGTCCAGGCAGCCGCGGTCTTTCTCGATGGCCATCGAGCGGTTGAGACCAAGTGTCCCTGCAAAGGCAAAGGTTGACCAGAGCACACCGGCTGTCACAGATTGACGTGTCCTTACATCCAGTTCGAGGGCGAAGTTGAAGATGAGGATGATCAATAAGGAAAAGACCAGCATCGCAGAGAAGAGTTCTCGTGAACGAAATTCGGCTCTGAGGTCCTTCCAGACGACAGCCGCAACTGCCTTGAGGAAACTGCCTTTTGACAATGGGCGTTCGATGGTCATTGATTTGATTTCAGTTGCTTTGTTGACCATGTTAGTTTACCAGTGCCTGCTTATAGAACGCGAGTAGATTTGTTCTCTTCAGTTCCTTGCGCGTCGCCGATGCAGAAATGACGCCGCGTGAGAGGATATCGAATCTCGTTGCCAGGTCTTCTGCACGTGCAAGGTCATGAGAGGTCATGACGACGGTCCGTCCCTTCGCTGCGACCGTTTTCAGCACCTCGTCGAGCATGGAGGAGGCATCCTGATCCAAGCCGGTATACGGCTCATCGAAGAGCACTACATCCGGGTCATGAAGGACCGCGCGCCCGATGGCAAGTCTCTGCTGCATGCCGCGTGAGAACGTCCGCACCAAATCACGTCGACGTGTGTCCAGCCCGACCATTTCAAGGATTTCTGTAACTCTCTGTTCGACATTTGGGAGGTTGTACATGCGCCCATAGAAGCGCAGGTTTTCGTCTGCAGTCAGGTCGCCGTACAGCAAAGGCAAGTGCGAGACGACACCCAGGCGCGCTCGTACTTGGGCGGCCTGATTAGGAAGCTGATATCCGGCAATACTGACTTCACCTAACGATGATCGTGACAACGACGCAAGGATTCTCAAGAACGTTGTCTTGCCCGCGCCGTTCGGACCAAGCAACGCGACGAATTCACCCGGCTGAACTTCAAAGTCCACGCCGCGCAGGATGGTCTTTAACCCGAATCGTTTAACGAGCTTTTTGACGGTGATCATGGCATTCATTCCGTCATTGCGAGGAGGGTGATCTTCCCGGCGACACTTCGCCGCCTTCGTTGCCGCCGCTTAGCGCGAGGCTTCTCGCAATCACAGCCTACATCATTCCCTTCAAAATTTCCTTCAACTCGGCGCGGCGCTTTTGATACGCTTCATCCGAAATCTTTTTGGCGCGGTGCAGGTCATCGAGCGCGACAATGGCATCGATCACATCATCGGAAGATTCAAATTCATGATCTTCACTTTCTTCGCCATTTGTGTCTTCCTCACGCTTACGGTCGCGGAGATACATCCACGCGCCGGCAAGGATCAGCGCAACGCCTAGCGCACCGGCGCCGATCAAAAGGTTTTGATTTGACGCGGCTTCTTCGGGTGCCGAGGCGCTTGCCTCTTCCGGTGTGCCCGAAACGGTAAGATTGACCTTCTCTCCTGCTTCAACACCACCCAGTTCATAGATCTGGAAGTTGAAATCCTGGATTGCCTGTAAGCCGAGATCGGTCGATCTGTCACTTTCCACGGTTATCCCTTCGGGCACAAAGACGGTTACAGTCGCGGCAGGTAAAACAAATTCCTGGGTGAATTCAAATTCCATTGCGTTGGGCACGGAGGCGAACGCAATCATCCCGTACGAGCCTTCGCTGGGCGGGATGGCAAACCCATTTTCAGTCGGCAGGAAACGTTCACTATCCTGCATAGGCTCATAGCCAAAGCCGGAGGAATCTTCAGGGGGTTTGATGAACGGGATCTCGCCGTTTTCATTCAATTTCACAACCACGATCTCATCGCTGGGATTACGGAACGAATACACATTGAAGACTTGAACCGTATCTGTACCATATTCGAGGAAGATACGCGTTTCATCGAATACCAGCCTGGACGTGTCCTCGGTTTTGCCATACAACGTGATCGGCGGCAGACTTACAGCGGTATCGCCTTCCTTCACGATGGCAAAGCCCGATTGCAGATCCATGCCATCAAAAGTTAATTCTGCAATGAAAATGCGGTTGAGCGGGATCTCGATGTTCTCAAAGGTGAAAGACCCATCGGCACTGACGGCACCTTCCTGCGTGAATACTTCCTGTGGACCCGCGCTTGGGTCAGCGCCATGATCATAGCCGCGCAAGGTGACTTTTAGATCGGACGGCAGTGCGGTGCCGGTTTTGTTTTCCATGGAGCCGCTGACGTTCCCGAACCCGGCTTGGGCGACAGCAGTCGGTTCATCCGCAGCCGCGACCTGCTCCGTCCCTACAGGCGTCGTCTCAGCGGAGAGCGTTCCCATGTCAGTGGGAGGGAGCGTCTCGGTCACGGTGACCGCGTCCGGCGTCGCGCCGGCTGCGGGCGCAGAGACGATGGGAGCCGTATCGAAGGAAAGCGTCCGCAGATATGCCGAAACTGCCCAAACCTCGTTATCTCTTAGCGTTGCCCCAAATGCCGGGACTTGATCATTGCCCTGCTTGACGATGCGCGCCAATTCCACTCCGCTCAACGAAGATACGTTGGTCTGGTCCCGGAAAAAGTCGGTTGAGCAATCCGCGCAATTGGTTTCAAAAAGCTCTTTTCCGTTCGCGATCTCATCTTCCGATGTGTGCAATGTGATTGCGTATGCCACCACATCCCAGCGTTCCTGGTCGCTGAGACTCGCGAACGGAGGCATGAAGCGTTCCATATTGCCTTGTGTGACAACTGTGTACCACTGCGCGGGTGAGGCGGGCCGGGCGATCTCCGGCAAGCCAAATGCCGGAACCGTCACGTTGAGTTGAATTCCCTGTTCACCATCTCCCAAGCCTGTCACACCGTGACAAGGCGCGCACTTCTCGGCAAAGATCATGGCTCCGCTCTCGGTGCTTGGCGCTTGGGCCGGGAAGAGCGGGCCCAGCGTGGCGGCGGGCGTCGGCGGGACATAACCTGGCGGAGGAGTAATGTCTTCAGCCAAAGTGAAGTTGCAAGCCGAAAGAAGAAATGTAAGAACAATAATGCTTACAAAACGAAATTTCATGAAGTCCTTTGTTATCGTCATTACGTTAAAGATTTTCCACACGACGGGCAGAATCGGTCTGTGACCATTACTGGTTTGCCGCATTTTGGGCAAAAACCTGCGGATTTACTTGTACGAATTTTACGCCTCGAGGAGATCATCGATTCGAGGTCATCATCTGTGACTTCAACCTTCGCCATGGGCGCGTCAGCGCGGCGGGCGGCAATGGCTTTTTCCAGGCGGGCTTCCGTGTCCTGCCCCTCACCCCCATCCCTTCTCCCAATCGGCGAGGGAGCGGCGAGCGAATCGATCTTCCGCAGAAGATCTGCACCTTTTTGAAGCAGGCTGGTGCGTTGCATCGGATAATCCTCTTCAGGGATCTTTCCCAGTTTGAAATCGAAATCGAGTTCCTGCAGCGAATTGATCACACGGTCGCGTTCTGCCATCAGCGCAGAAAGCTCATGCTCCTCTTCGGTGACGCGGCGGGCGCGTCGGTCCATAAACGGAGCGTAAAGATATACGCCAACAACAATAAGGACTATGAGTGAAAAGAAAATGGCGGTCAGTTCCATCTATCCCTCTACTTGAGCAATGGGTCTATCTGTGCGCGGATTTCATCAATGGACGTGAAGGGACCAACCTTTACATATTGCAAAACACCGTCCTGATCTACGAAGTAGGTTTCGGGTACGCCCTTGATCCGGAAGTATTGTGAGATACGCGTGGCAAGGTCGGGACCATTTGCAAAGGTAATGCCAAATTTTTTGAGATAGACGCGGGCTTCAGGTTCCGTATCCACATAATCTATGCCGAGGAAGACGACCTGTCCGGTGGGTTCATATTCCGTCCACGCTTGTTGCAGATCGGCGGCTTCCTGCTCACAGGGCTTGCACCATGAAGCCCAAAAATTGATAACGACGACTTTACCGCGCAGATCCTGAAAATGGATTTCGCTCTTGCCGCCGAGATCATAGCCGCTATATAACGGCAGCGTGAAATTATCGATGACTTGTCCGGGCTGGACGGTGCCTTGTTGTGCGCGTCTGAGTCCAGCCGCAACGATGGCAAGCAATCCAACCAAAAATACCCAGATGATGATTTGCGCCCAGATAGGCACGCCGCGACGCGGGGTAGGAATGGATGTTTCTGTCATGAATTCTCCCATGTGTGGAGACGGGCAACTAACTGCCCAGCCCTACATGTTATTTTTGTTTCTTCAGTTCTTCTTCCAGCCTGGCAACATATGGATCCTGCGCAGGCTTTGCCTTTCGCTCCTCGGCAGCTGCCTCTGCTCCTGTTATGGCTGGCTTCATCCACATCCGAAAACCGCGGAAGAGCAGGAACGCGCCCAGCAGAATGGCAACTCCCGGCACAAGGTAGGAAGCCAGTCGATTTGGCGGCTCATCCAGCACGCGCACGCCGTATTGTGCAACGAAATACTGTTTGATCTCATCTTCGCTTTTGCCTTCTGCCAGCATTGTGCGGATCAGGTCCCGCCATTGTCGACACGCTTCTGTGGGGCATACATCCAATGGCGTACTCTCACAGACCGGACAATAGAGCTGCTTGGCAATGCGGTTTACTTCGTCGTCTGTGGGAGTGGGACCTTGTGCAGATGCATAACCTGTCCACAACCCGGCGACAACACAAGTAAGAAGTAGAGCGTAAAAAGGAATACGTAACGAGCCCATCTTGTTTACTTTCTCAATCCGCTGCGCTGGTCTGTTTTTGCGGGACACGTGCTCTGGCTTTCAGTGCAACGCGCTCCGCTTCCTTCTCGGGCCAAGCCGCAATGACCACACCCGCGAGGAACAATAGGCTTCCAAGCCACAGCCAGTTTACCAACGGATTGACATAGATCTTGAATGTTGCACCGGTCGCGGCAACAGGTTCCCAATTTACAAGCAGCACATAAAGATCATCCTTCATTGTCGAACGCTGACCAGGAATGGTCATGTTCTGTTCTGAGTCATAATAGTAGTCAATGCGCGGGGTAAGCTGACCCAGGTATTCACCTTCCTCATATACGTCCAAAACTGCACGCCGGTAGTTCACGCCGCTTGGCAGATCATCCCATTGCGCGATCTCTTTGTATCTTAATTCATAGTTTGCCAATGAAAGCGATTCGCCCTGTTTAAGCGTTCCCTGGGTCTCCAACTGGAAGACCTCAATACCGATGATGCCAATCGCCATCAACATCATGCTGATGTGGATGATGTACCCGCCATAACGGCGGCGGTTGCGTCCGGTGAGGTTCCACAGCGCAGTGAAAATATTCTCACCCTGGCTCCTCTGACGGGCATACGCGCCGCGCAAGTATTCGTAGATTGTGACGAGGAGGACAAGGGCGATGATGAAGAAACCGATCAACGCGCCGACTTTTTGTGTGTATGTTGCAAAGAGCAGGGCGGTGATGATGACAGCCCCGAGGATCGGTTTCCACATGGCGCGTCCGAGTGTCTTGACCGTGGAATGTCCCCACGCAGAGAGCGGCGCCACGCCCATAAGGAACATCAACGCCGCGAAGAGCGGGGCCGTCGCACGCTCATAGAACGGAGGACCGACTGTCACCTTTTGACCTGTAAACAGTTCCGAGATCAAGGGGAAGATCACGCCCCAGAAACAGACGACCAGGATACTCATGAACAAAAGATTATTCAACAGGAACAGAGCTTCGCGGGAAAGCAAGGAAGTCATCTGTGTTTCAGATTTCAAACTGCTCCAGCGGTAGATGATCAACGCAACGGAGGAAATGAGTGTAAACCCGATAAACGCGAAGAATAAAGGTCCGATGGCGCTCTGTGCAAACGAATGGACTGATGACAAAACGCCCGAGCGTGTCAGGAATGTACCAAAGATAACAAGGTCATACGTCAATATGACCAAGAGCATGTTCCAGTGCTTTAACATGCCGCGCTTTTCCTGGATCATTACAGAATGTAAAAACGCGGTGCCTGTCAGCCAGGGCATGAACGCCGCGATCTCCACCGGGTCCCAGCCCCAGTAGCCGCCCCAGCCGAGAACGTCATAAGCCCAGCGTCCGCCAAGCACGAGTCCGAACGACAGGAACAGCCACGCCCACAGGGTCCAGCGGCGGGTGAGACGGATCCAGCGGTCATCGGTGCGGCCCGTGATCAACGCCGCGATCGCGAACGCGTACGGGATGACGAAAGAGACGAAGCCAAGATAAAGCATCGGGGGATGGATGATCATGCCCGGATGGCGGAGGAGCGGGTTCAATCCACGCCCATCCTGCGGAGTGAATAGAACGCCATCGGCAGGTCTGATCGTATAGGCACTTACCCCGTCGAAGGTCTGATACAACTGGGCAAACGGATTCTCGAAGAAGACTTTCATGCCGATGAAGAAAGCCATTGTGACACAGGCAACGACGATCACCCATGGCAGGAATTCGCGGTCGCGGTCCCACTTGCGGAGGGTAACCAGCGAGGCGAAGGCAGCCATCAACCATGACCAGAAGAGCAGCGAGCCAGCCTGTCCGCCCCACCACGCCGTGACCTTGAGATACGTGGGCATGGAACGGCTTGTCACTTCATAAACGAACTGGACTTCGTAATGATCGTTGACCAACAAGTAGATGAGGACAAGGGAAGCAAGCGTGAGCAGCGGCCATGTGAGCAACATGGCACGTCGTGCACTTTCCACCATGGCTGGGATTTGCCTGCGCTCACCATAGATGGCAGCAAAGACGCTATAAAGCGTTACCAAAAATGTGATAAATAAAACGCCGAAGCCAAAATTAGCGATCATCCAGCTCTCCTTCGAGCAAACCTTGCGAAGTTTTTACCATATTCGCGGACAATGAAACAAACAAACCTTCGGAAGACTATTAAAGACCCTAAAGGTCAGGCAGACCTTTAGGGTCCTGTTATTTCTAGCCAGCTTGCTCGGGCACAGCCTCTTCATAGCGAGTGGGACATTTGAGCAGGAGCTCCTCAGCATAGAAGACGCCATCGTCTCCCATCTGACCGGTCATGATCGCCTGTGCTTCGTTGCGCAAAAGATCGGGCTTCGGCCCCACATAGACGACCTTCACGCGAGCGCGCGATGGGTCCAGGACAGCCTGGTGCAAAACCTCTGCAAGTCCGCCTTCGGATTCGATTGCGAGGTTATCGGCCGGGACGTGAACGACGTCAAAACTGAGTGTCAGAGTCTGCGCATCGTATTCGATCGAGTCACCGATCACTGCGCCAGATACGCGTAGATTCTTATCCACCACGCCGGACCCCTTTGCATTGAGTTCATCAATGGTCAAAAAGTATTCCGCGCTTGCCGCGGTGGAAGTCCAAATTAAAAAGACGACTGCCCCAAGGATGAGGATGCCGCCAATGACAAACTTATTGATTCTCACGTTTACCTCCGATGCCGGGTGATACAAAAATTGTGCAAATTGATGCTTGTTTATTTTACATGTAGAGATTAATGGGGAGTGAGAAGGGGTGAGATAAATGTCATAAAATTACCCTGAATTTGTCCTTTTTGTGCGATTATATCTGCTCGCCGGCGCTTTCAAACAACTGTCCAGCAGCTTGCTGCTGGACAGTTAAACTTTGCTCAGGCAAAGGATGCCTAATCCTCGTCTTCTTCCTTCTCAGCGAGAAAGATGTTATTGATCCGCTCCATGATCTCCGATGTAAGTTTTGGCGCAACTTCACTCGCCTTCATATTCTCATGCACCTGTTCCACGCGGCTCGCGCCAGTGATCACCGTACTCACAAATGGATTCTTCAAACACCATGCGATCGCAAGCTGCGAGAGTGTACAATCCAGTTCCCTGGCAATGGGCTCGAGTGCCTGGACCTTTGCAAGTTTCTGTTTGTCTGTGACGTGATCATGCAGCCAGTCATAGCCTTCAAGCGCAGCCCGGCTGTCTTTGGGAATACCTTTGCCATATTTGCCGGTGAGCAAACCGGAAGCCAGCGGACTCCAGATGGTGGTGCCATAACCGTATTCTTTATAGACGCGCTCATAGTCCCTCGCAAAGCGCTGACGCTCGAATAAGTTGTAAACGGGTTGTTCAGTGACAGGCTTATGCAGATGATGGCGTTCCGCAATTTCAACTGCGGCAACGATCTCCGCTGCTGCCCATTCCGACGTGCCCCAATAGATTGCCTTGCCCCATTCAATGATGTTGTGCATTGCCCATACTGTTTCCTCAATGGGAGTGGTTTTGTCGGGGCGATGACAATAGATCAGGTCCACGTACTCGAGCTGCAGGCGTGCAAGCGAGCTGTTAATGCCTTCAATCAGTCGCTTTCGGTTGAGCGTGTTCCGTTCATTGACGTTATCATGCAAGCCCCAATAGAATTTCGTGGAGACAAGATAACTCCCGCGCCGCCAGCTCAACTGCTTTAGCGCCGCGCCCATTACCTCTTCAGATTTGCCGCCTGCGTAAACCTCGGCGTTATCGAAAAAGTTCACCCCCGCCTCATATGCTGCGGACATCATATCCACCGCGGCGCTCACATCTGCCTGATTATGAAACGTGACCCACGAACCAAACGATAGCTCGCTGACCCGGATCCCTGTTTTCCCTAAATGACGATATTCCATTTCGCCTCCAATTCGTATTTTGATGCAATTATAATCTTCTCATGCCTTGCACCCTGCCCGCTTTGTGCTTACTTCTTTTCTCTTTCTTCTTACTTTTGACTTCATGTGCCTCACAGGAGATCGACTCTACGCCTTCACTTTCTACCCTCATCCCATTCCTGACCTCGACGCAGGGGCCGACCCCTGCAACAGAAACGCTTCAGACTCCTGAAGGTGTGGTCGCCGCCGAGACGCCTCTTCCCAGCCCGACGCCTTTCGCTTACACAATTCAGCAGGGCGATACGATCAGCAGCATTGCGCTCAAGTTCGGCGTATCCATGGACGACCTGGTCGCGGCGAACCCGGAGATCTCACCCAATGCAATGTCTGTCGGACAGGTGATCAACATCCCGAGCAACCCGGAGAATCCTTCCGGCGATCCCACGCCTACTCCCGCGGCATTTACCATTCAGCAGATCGAGTGTTATCCGACAGCCGATCAGGGCATGTGGTGCTTTGTGCTTGTCCACAACGAGTTCCCGGACTTTATGGAAAACGTCAGCGCGCAAGTGACCCTTGTTGATGCAAACAATACAGTACTTGCCAGTCAAATGGCATTGCTGCCGCTGAATATCCTTCCACCGAATACCTCGTTGCCACTTACTGTGTTTTTTCCTGCGGAGATCCCAGCCGATCCGAAGCCACAGGTGCAGGTTTTGACGGCCATCCGCCTGTTGCCAGGGGATGAGCGTTACCTGCCCGCGACGATCAGCAATACGCTGGTACAAGTCAACACAGATGGACGCAGCGCGCGCGTGGACGGGCAGGTATTGTTGCCGGGTGATGCAAGGGCAGCGAGGCAAGTTTGGGTCACGGGGACAGCTTATGACGAAGCGGGACGCGTAGTCGGCGTCCGCAGGTGGGAATCAAACGCGGCGCTCTCGCCGGATGGGAACCTTCCATTTGAATTTTTTATCTCCAGCCTCGGAGGGAGGATCGAGCGAGTAGAGTTTGCCGTGGAAGCAAGGCCGTAGCGGGATCTATCGAAGACAGCAAAGACCTTCGCTCTCTTGACAAAATAATCTTTCATGTGTAAAATAAATATAACACATGAAAGATTGTAATTCCAAAAAAGACAATCTTTAAATTTGAATAAACCTTTGGAGGCTAAAATGACTGTGGAACTCATCAGCATGTTCTACCCACCTATCGCGCTCACTCTTATCACCATAATTATTGTTGTGGTGCTCGTGCAGGTCTTTGTCTCGTACCGCGCCCGCCTTGCCTCCATTCAGAAGATGCTGCGCGATGTTGAGTAACCATGCCAGAACTCTCAAGTTCAGATTTGCTCGAGGTTCTATCGGCACTTGCAAATCCACATCGCCTGCAAATCCTGGCGGCGCTTGCAAATGAAACAAATTATGTCAGCCAGCTTGCCCGCGAGATCGGAATCAGCCGGCCTCTTCTCATCATGCACTTGAAGCGCCTCGAAGAGGCAGGCTTGGTCACAAGCAAGCTGGAGCTATCCAACGATGGCAAGGCGATGAGATACTATGAGATCGGACAATTTGATCTCAGACTAACGCCCGAGGCCATAGCCGGTCTGGCAAAAACATCGGGACCTTTTGTTGCTTCCTAATTGATCAGGAGAGACCGGCAAAACGGATGCTGGTCTCTCCTCTTTAATAGATGGGTTTGCCTTTCCCGTTAAGAGTCATTTCCCTTCCAGCCACATATATCGTTCTATTGGAATATCGATCGGCGTGAAGACGTAACCCTTCACGTACGTCTTGACCAATTGATAGGAAAGTGAATAACTGGTGAACAGCGCCGCGGCGTCATCCACGATGATCTGCTCAGCTTGCTGGTACATTCCAATGCGCTTCGTCACCTCTTGTTCGACGCGCGCGGTTTCCAGCAGCGCATCCAACTGCGGATTGGAATAACCGCCGTTGTTCTGCAGCGAGCGGCTGTGGAACAGCACATCGGCGAAGTTCTCCGGGTCGGGATAATCCGCGCACCAGCCGCCGCTGAACAACTGACCGTGATTGCCGGAATAGATCTGGTCGTAGTAATAATTCGGTTCGAGGTTTTCCACGGTAATGGTCACGCCCAAATTTTGTTCCCACATCTCTGCCATTGCTGCAACGTCTGCGCTGATATAACTGCCAATGCCAATATTGCTGAAGACAATGGGCGGCAGTCCCTCAACTCCACCATACTTCGATTGGGCGAGCAATTGACGCGCCTGTGCGGGATCGTAGGGTAAGCCCTGGAGTGCTGTATTGAAACCGGGCAGACCCGGCGGGTATAGTCCATTTGCAGGGAGGGCGTGCCCACCCAGGACGACATCAATAAACTTTTGCCTGTCAAATGCCATGCTGAATGCTTTGCGCACGTTCACATCGTCGAAGGGCGGACGCGTGGTATCGAAGACGGTATAGTGTGTGCATAAACTGACTCCGGTAAGGAGTTCGTTGTGCAGTGGTTCCGTAGGGTCGGTAAAACGCTCTACCGAATAGACTCCCGTAATGTCGATCTCACCGGACTCATACAGCCGTTGACCAGCTCCTGCATACAACTTCACCACAATATAGGGAATGCTTGGTGCGCCGAGATAAAAGTCCCTGTTGGCTTCATAGACTTTGCGCTCAAACCTTGTCCATTCCACGAGTTTATAAGGCCCCGTACCGTTGGGCGTGCGGTACCATTCCCCTCCTCTTTCCACGTTGGCTTTATCCACGATAAAGGTGGTTGCAAAGGTAAGCTTGAGGAGGAAGTAAGGCTTGGGTGCGTCGATCGTGACCTGGAGTTTATGGTCATCGATGATCTTGAGGCCACGGATGTGATCGGCTTCGCCGTTGGTCATTTCACGGACGCCGACGATGTCGCCGAGATATGTCAGCACGGTGTCGGAGGCAAGCGTGGGGCTGGCGGCGCGTTCCCACGAATAGACGACGTCCTGCGCGGTAACCGGACGCCCGTCATGGAATTTTGCATTCTGTCGTAAATAAAAGGTGTAGATGGAGCCGTCCGCGCTCACTTCCCAGCGTTCGGCTAGATCTGGAGTCAGATTCAAGTTTGGATCAAAAGATACCAATCCACTGAAGACGCGTTTGTCACCTCCACCGAGTGTTGTGGCGGGATCAAATGACCGCGGATTGGTCGATTCGCCTCCTGCCAGGACCAAAGCCTGATTTAATGGAACATCTGTTTGCAGCGCCGACGCCGGATGCGCTTTGCCAGTGCCAACTGTAAACGCAAATATCAAAATGAGAAGAATATTTCGCGCGCTCGTAAGTACATCCGGACGATGTGAGCGGAGCAACGAATGTTTTTTGGGGAGCGCAGTCGAAGCGAGCGCTTCGCCTCCGTTCGCCTTTGCCTCACTCCGCTCAGGGCGAGGATACTTATTGAACATTATTCCCTCCCTCACGGTTTTGGCGGCGAACGACAAACCCAAGCACGACAACTCCAATAAGAACGAGAAAGACGCAGCATAATCCCAACATTACCATTGTCAGCGCGAGGGGCGGACCGGTACGCACTGGTATTTCTGTGGGCTGCCCGCCGAAGGAAGAGGTAGGGACAGCAGTCGAAGTCACTTGAAGGATTGACGAAACCCCTCCCATCGGAACGATAGTGGGAACAAACGTGGGGGTGGGTTGGGCAGTCGGTTGGGCTGGAACAGGTCGCGGCTGCGCGCCGACCGCTTTTCTCCACGCATCATCCAGTCCCTCAATATTGAACCCGTACGTTTGCACGAGGGCTTCGTCAATTGTCAGTCCGTCCTTAAGCTCCAGGAGCAGAGCGGTCATCTTTTCCTGTCCATACGTCTCTATAAGGAATTTTGTGACGCTATAGGATTGGCTGTAGGAAAGATAGGCTTTGTCCGCGACCTCAGAAAACCCGCTGCTCAGTGAACGGATCGTGAGCAGAGTATCGTCACGGATGGCATTGTCAAGCTGGCGCTGAGAGATGGGGTCCAGTTCGCCTTCGCTATAAACCGCGAGTCCTTCATTAAGCCACG
The DNA here is from genome assembly GCA_035512375.1 of Anaerolineales bacterium. Classification (GTDB taxonomy): domain Bacteria; phylum Chloroflexota; class Anaerolineae; order Anaerolineales; family Villigracilaceae; genus Defluviilinea. The sequence goes on along the minus strand of DATKED010000141.1, from coordinate 11,944 downwards.
TGGGTACATCGCCGAGACACGAAAACGTGAGATGACCCACCAGTACATGAGTTAGCTCATGTACAATGGCGTCGTGTCCCCAGTCGAGATCGTTTTGTGATATGCCAAGAATGACAATATCCTGGTCGGGGAATGCCTGCCCGCCCGTCCAGGACGGTTCATATAGGATCGCTTCTTTTAAGTCATTTGTGTCAGCGTAAATATAGATATCAATGGGCGAATCGGCTTTAAGTCCTGACTGTGTTTCATTGAACAGCAAACCGGCGTACGCGGCTTTGGCAAGATCATTCGCGAAGACCTGGTCACCTTCGTACCAATGCAGGCGCACGCTCTGCGAATCGCCATTATTCATCGTTTGCCAGTCATGAATATCGTCCAGCCAGGTCGCGGTTTTTGTTTCAGTAACCGTTTCCATGTCGTTCGCATCTGTGACGCGCCACCGCCACCAGAGCTGCGCACCGGGAGGCAGCGACCCGCTCTGGCGCATTTCCCAAGTCCATTCCGCGTCGACGTTTTTACCCGGTGTGAACTGCGGGAACGCATTGGCGACTACTTCGCCGCAGGTCTGCTGTTCATTGCCATATTCCAATACGACCGATGTGATATCCACGTCGCTGGTAATAGTGGCGCGGAAAGTGGCAGATTCGGGAAAATTAAGGATGATTTCGTTATTTGTCACGTTCAGAGCAGGGGAGGCAAATGCCGATGTAACGGTCAGCAAATTAAGGCTTAGAATGAGCGTGAGGATCAATTTCCACATGAAAGCTCCTGGCAGGTTTTCCGTAAGTGTATCACCGCGCCTGTAAGAAATTCACCTTCCAATTACTTTTCAAACAAAAGGACGTGGTTTGCGCTTATATTCCTTTGCATGTATAATCTTTTTTAATCTCCCATGCGGGGGATTTTCTTGAGGTATCTATGGCTTTGCGCGGCAATCTCCGAGATTTTACAATTACACAACTGCTCAATTTGGTCAACCTGGCTCAGAAGACGGGCACTCTGGTGGTGGATGGTCCAAGTGAGCAGGCTTTTATTTCCTTTCGTGAGGGGAAGTTGGCGTATGCGCGCGTGGGTCAGGATGATGGCAGTCTCGCGAATGTTTTGCACAAAGCCAACAAGTTGACTGTGAACCAATACCGTGCCATCGTTGAGCGCGCGGGCAGAATCACGGATAAAGAACTGGGGCTGCTGCTGATCAATGCAGGGTACCTTTCACAGGAAGAGATCCTGATAAACCTGCAAAACTATTTTACGGAGGTCATTCGTCGGCTCTTTACATGGGTGGAAGGCTTTTTCCGTTTCGAGGGAGAAATGCTGCCTCCTGACGACCGCATCAATGTGCGGCTTGACCTGGAAAATATCATCATTGAAGGCGCCCGCCAGTTACGCGAATGGGAACAATTACAGGATGAGATTCCCAGCCTTGACATGGCTCTAAAGTTTACGGACCGGCCATTGAAGAATGTGAACCTGAGTGTGGAAGAGTGGCGCGTGGTTTCCTATATCAATCCCAGAAATACAATGAAACAGATCGCGCACACGAATAAAATGAACGATCTCGAGATCCGCCGGATTGTGTATGGACTTTTGCAGGCTGGTCTTGTTGAAATCATCCGACCGGAGGGCATGGTGATCCCAATGAGTCCAAAGACGTTCCCAACGCAGAACAAGGAAGAACAGAAATCCTTGGTCAATAGATTAATTGGACGCATACGTTCGCTGTAGTCATTGAGGCGGAAGGAAAAGCATTTATGCAAACAGTCAAAATGGTGGTCACAGGTCCCTTCAGCGCTGGCAAGACGGAGTTCATCCAGTCGGTCAGCGAAATTGATGTTGTCTCCACGGAACGTAAGATCTCCAGCGCCGCAGAACGCACCGTAAAAGAATCCACAACCGTGGCAATGGACTTCGGTCGTATTACGGTGGATGAAGACCTTGTACTTTATCTATTCGGCACGCCCGGTCAAAAACGTTTTGATTTTATGTGGGAAATCCTTTCGGAGGGCATGCTGGGTTTTATTGTAATGGTGGACAGCACCCGTCCCGAGACCTTCCGCGAGGCGCGCTCGATCCTTGAAACCTTCCGTGCCTACGCGCCCACACCTTATGTCGTTGCTGCAAACAAGCAGGATCGCGAAGATGCCTGGGACCTCGAAGATATGCGCCATGCGTTGCGGCTGGATAGCAGAGTCAAATTCCTCCCCTGTGTTGCCACAGACAAGGCTACTGTGAAATCTGTCCTCCTTGAATTACTCTATAGCATTCTGGCGGAAATGGAGTCGGGAGGCTAGGGGGGACCCGTTTGTAAGCAGCTGTGTCATCGATCACTACCGATCAAGGCATTGTTCATTATGAAGTCTACGGCCGCGGCAGACCCGTAATTCTCCTGCATGGCTGGCTTGGTTCGTGGGGATTATGGCAGGAGACGATGAGCTATTTAGGTCGGTATTATCGTACCTATGCGCTGGATTTCTGGGGGTTTGGTGAATCAGGCAAGAAGCGCGAAACCTATGCCGTGCAGGATTTTGTCAGCCTGGTGGACCAATTCATGGAACAGTTGGGCATTGCCAATGCCCCTCTGGTCGGTCACAGTATGGGTGGAACGGTCAGCCTTTCGGTTGCGATCAAATATCCCCAGCGTGTCAGCAAGGTGGTGGTCGTTGGTTCCCCGATCGTTGGTTCGTCACTCGCGTTGCCATTAAAGTGGGCAGGCTATCGTCCCATTGCATTTATGCTTTTCAACATGATGGGCGTGTTCCGATCAGCAATACGCCTGGCTTCTCCCATCATTTGCCGTGATGAACGATTTGCCGATATGATGGATCGCGACCTCTCGCGCACCACCCTCGAATCCTTCCTGCGCTCGATCGCCTCGCTGCGTCGCACAGACCTGCGCCCGATGCTTGATCAGATCAAGGTGCCTGCCATGGGGATGTATGGAGACCGTGATGTGATCGTCCACCCGAGGCAATGGGAGCCTATGAAAAAAGGAATCGATCACGCACACATCGAGCGGTTCCCGTCAGCCGGGCATTTCCCCATGCTGGAGGAACCTCAAAGTTTCTCAGAACGGTTAAAATCATTCCTGGACAGGGATGAGCCAGCTCCTTCACCCAGGACCTCCACGTCCCTATCTCCCACACCTTCTGTAACCCTATGACAACAACTTCTACTACCACACAATTCCATTATCCAAATCGTATGGGGAGGATCATCCTCTTATCCATGGAGGAGGTGATGGGTCGTAATGGGGTGAATGCTGTCCTCAACCTTGCATCGCTTTCTTCTCTCATCGAGAATTATCCGCCGGATAACACAAGCCTTGGCTTTCCTTTTTCAATGGTCAGCAATATTACCGAAGGTTTGGAGCATGCCTACGGTCCGCATGGCGGGCGCGGGCTTGCGCTGCGTGTGGGACGGGCTTGTTTCAATTATGGGGTACGTCAGTATGGAACGCAGATGGGGTTGACGGAAATGGCGTTTCGCCTGCTTCCTCTCCCAACAAAACTTCATGCCGGAGCAACGGCCTTTGCAGAGTTGTTCAACAAGTTTACAGATCAACAAGTCCGCGTGGAAGAAGAGGATGGGAAATTGCTCTGGCACATCGAGCGCTGTCCGCTTTGTTGGGGACGCAAAACCCATGACCCGGTCTGTCACCTGGCGGTGGGATTGTTGCAGGAAGCATTGTATTGGATAAGTGGCGGGAAAGTCTTCAACGTGGAAGAAAAAACATGTATCGCAGCGGGGGATAAAACCTGCACCATTGTGATCGACCAGTCTCCAATGTTTTAGACGAATTCGTCCATCCAAACAACTTTGTAGACGCCAAACGCGTATGAACAGGAACTTCCCGTCCCTGTTTTATCGATTTTGTGGAATAATTGCCTATTGATATGCTCAAGGTAATTCTCAATGCTCCGCATCCGATAACCCCGTTTAATGAACCTGCACGGGATTTACGCATACAAAACACTCCTCTCTGGCTGCATCAGCGAAATGTTCTTACTCCTTATACGACGCGCGAAGTCGAGTTGAAGCCGGGTCAGCGTTTCCCGCAGCAACGCGACGAGATGATCGTCTATCGAGACAATATATTCTTCGATGAAGAATATATCAATACGTTTATTACATTAGCCCGCGGGAAGAAAAACGCCTGTCGGGCGGCTTTTTCCGCGGATGACGCAGCGTTTAAAGAACATGCGTTGCCGCTTTCCGCTTCCTATACTCCAGCCGGTCAGCTGTTCCTGGCGGATCTGTGGTATTACCCGAACGGTCCTGTTGCTGATGTCGAACCACTGGTGATCGATCTTGGGGCTCGGGAACTTGGTTATTACCACGTGCCAACCTACATGGCAGATCAGAGTGGCGACCTGACTTTTCAAGTCCCTTTGCGTGCCTTGCTTGCCATTGACTCCTGGGTACACATCTTCATCGCAGATGTGGTCTTTGGCTTGTTCTCGCGCGGGGCGCGGTTTGAAAAGCGTCTCAGTGAAGAGCTCGCATTCAAGTTGAAGATTCTCGCGAAGGCTTTATATGAAGGAACACAGATCCTCGAGTGTTCAGAACTGGTTAAGATCGGCAGGAATTGTGTTATCGATCCACACGCCGTTATTCATGGTCCCACAACGATCGGGGATAATGTTACGATCAATGCGGGCGCGGTAATCGAAAACTGTATTATCGGAAATAACGTCAATATTTCACAGGATGTCCAACTGATGTTATCCGTGGTGGGAGATGGGGCATTCCTCCCGTTCCGCGCGGCGTTGTTCATGACCACCGTCATGGAGAACAGCATGATCGCGCAAAATACCTGCCTGCAAATGTGCGTGATCGGACGGAATACCTTTATCGGCGCTGGATCCACGTTCACAGATTACAACCTGATCCCTTCACCCATCCGCGCCGTGGATGGACAGGGCAGGTTGAATATGTCCAATCGTCCAGTGATCGGGAGCGCGGTCGGACACAACTGTCGCTTAGGTTCCGGGCTGATCGTATATCCTGCCCGCACGATCGAGTCGGATGTCGTCCTCGTCGCATCGAAAGACCGTCGCGTCATTGATAGAGATATCCGCTACGAAGATAGCGATCATCACAAGCTCAAGGCAGCCAGCCTGCATCGAAGGCTATATCCGCGCCCGGGCGAGAGCCAGCTGGAATCATGGTAACACGTGGATACTTTTGCATTCATTATCCATCCCATCGACCCAAAAAGGGATGTGAGCCGTAAGTTTCCATTCCTCGGGCGTGTACTGAATGAGAGACAGATCGATTTCTTCTCAACGTACTTTCCACCGGTGTTTATTTCAGAGATCGAAGGGATCACCTCTCAGGCAACGGGCAAGGAAATAAAGGGCTGGTTTATTGCCTGTCCTTATACACCAAATCGAATGATGGAACTGTCAGAGCACAGGGTATATCGCAAGATCATTCAAACAGGCCGATTGGCTGAAAAACTTGGTGCTCAAATCCTTGGTCTGGGAGCGTTCACGTCTGTTGTAGGAGATGCCGGTGTTACAATCGCAAATGCCCTTGATGTGCCAGTGACCACTGGGGATTCTTACACCGTCACGGTCGCAGTGGAAGCAATTCGGGAAGCAGCCCGTGTGATGAGTATTCCCCTCAGCGGTGCGACAGCCGCGGTTGTCGGGGCGACCGGTGCCATCGGGCAGGTCTGTGCCGAGTTGCTGGCAGAGGATGTGGAGCGGCTCTACCTGATCGGTCGAAGGCAGGAAGCACTCGATGAACTGCGCGACAGGCTCAGCCTCCGGGGAAGTGCCGAATTGATCGTCAGCACGAGGATGGATGTTCTGGCAGATGCTCAACTGATTCTGACAGTCACCAGCGCGATCCACGAAATCATCCGCCCTGAGCATCTACAGCCTGGGAGCGTGGTTTGTGATGTAGCCCGTCCCCGTGATGTTTCTGCAATGGTGGCGGCGGCAAGAGATGATATATTAGTGATTGACGGCGGAATGGTCGATGTGCCAGGACCCGTTGATTTCCATTTTAATTTTGGTTTTCCGCCAGGGAAGGCTTATGCCTGTATGGCGGAGACAATTGCCCTGGCTCTGGAAGGTCGTTTCGAGGATTATACGTTGGGCAAGCATCTTACAAGGGAACGTGTGGAAGAAATGAGTGCAATGGCTAAGAGACACGGTTTTCGCTTGAGCGGGTTCCGTTCGTTCGAGCGGGAAGTGACACAACAACATATTGAAACGGTGCGCCGCAATGCAAAGAATGCTCGCAGCTTGCGCGCGGCGCGCACATAATTGGAGGCTGCTTATGGGAAAAGCCCGCCTGTTAGTCGTAGAAGACGACGTTGATATTGCCAACATGCTGAAGATCTACTTCAGCGGGATGGACTTCGATGTCGATGTTGCCGTGCGCGGTTCAGATGCATTGGAGAAAACAAAAAAAGTTTTGCCGCATCTGATCGTACTCGATATTATGTTGCCTGATATTGACGGCTATGAGGTGTGTCGCAGTTTGCGTACAAGCATGCGTACCAGTCACATCCCTGTGATTTTCCTCACGCAAAAAGATGAGCGCAGCGACAAATTGCAGGGACTGGAACTGGGCGCGGATGATTACATCACCAAGCCATTCGATATCGAGGAACTCAAGCTGAGGGTGCAGGGCGCGATCAGACGCTCTGAACGGGAGAGCTTAACGGACCCCAGGTCTGGACTCCCCGCCGGGCGCCTCATCGAGGACCAGTTGCGCCGAATCATTCGGGAAAAGGGCTGGGCTTTGCTCGATGCGCGCGTCAACAGCTTTGAGCCTTTTAAGGATGTCTATGGGTTTGTTGCTGGCGATGATGTCCTTCGTTTTACTTCCGTGTTGATCGGTGAAGTGGTGGATGAGCTTGGAACAACGTCTGACTTCATTGGTCACGCGGGCGGAGATAATTTCATCATTATCACGACCGAAGAAAAGGCTGCTGCCATAAAAAACCGCCTCAAAGAAAGATTCGATAATGAGGTGCAAATGCACTATAACTTTATGGATCGCCAACAGGGATTTGTGCAGGCTCCTACGGCAGACGGTACGACCGTCAAGGTTTCTTTCATGACCCTGTCTGTCGGCGTCGTTTCACCCAGTGCTCACTCATTTTCTGATATTCGTGAGATTACTGAACTTGCGGCGGATGCCCGCCGTCAGGATACCGCGGCCGGCGGATAAGGTGATATTAGAGAATGTTAGACGGGCTGGAAGTGGGACTTGCGTTGGTGATCCTTGCGCTGGTGCTGATTGTCCCAGTGCTATTGGTGATCTGGTTGCGCCGATTGCCGCGTAATGCATCCATTTCTTCTGAAACCACCCCAACTTTTTCCTCCCCAGATTCTTCTCCGTTAAATGAAGCTGTATTGATTGTCCAGTTCGGTGGGCGGGTGGAATACATGAATGACCTGGCGCGCGAATGGTTTGGCTTGCGAGAAAGTGAACATCCCGACCTTGAACGGCTGATCCGTCGAGCGCGCCCCGCAGAAGATATCCTCAATCTATGCGCGCGGCAGGGGCAGAAGAGGCTCTCGGTGGGGGGACGGCTTGTAGACGCGACCTCCTATCAAATACCGGGACCCTATCCGGTGATGCTGATCTCCATGCGGAGTGTGGAACTTTCAACGAGTCTCAATGAAGTAAGTGCCGATTCTTCCATCCTCCGAATTGTTTCGGACTTTGGCAAAAATGTTTCTGCTAGCCTGGATCTCGAAGATACTTTATATGCCATCCTGCTGAACGTCTCTCACCTTGTCCCTGCGGATGTGTTGGAAGTAAAAGTCTGGGATGAAGCGGCACAGGCTCTCATCCCCTATACATTGGAATCATCCGGCTCATCCCATGCTGTTCGTGCCTCGCACTCTCAATTCGGCGAGTTAACGGGTGTGCTGCGTACTCGACAGAAGTCTCTCCTGATCCCTGATACGCATACTCCTGATCCGACTCTACCCCGGTTGAATGGCAGCTCGCCTGTACAATCCTATCTGGGTTTGCCACTTATTGTCGACCAGTCGCTGGTCGGCACGCTGGAGATAGGTCATTTGTCTGCAGGTGTACTGGGGCAACATGATTATGACCTGGTGCAACTTGTGTCTGTACAGGCAGCGTATAGCATACGCAACGCACTGGTATTTGCCAGCGAACAAAGCCGCGCCGCAGAATTAAACAGTCTTGCCAATCTTGCCCAGGTATTTAGCGCCTCACAGGATTACGCAGATCTCATCAACCGTCTGGTTGAAACGATCGCACCGCTCTTCCCGGTGGAAATCCTTGGGTTTCTTTTATATGATGAAAACAAACGCACGCTGGAAGGACAAATCCCGTTTCAGGGTTTGCCGAAACACATCGTTGAGATTTATCGCACTACCATTGAGCCTGAGAGCGCGGCTGAGAAGCTATTATCCGAACGAGAATTTCACATCACGCGCAATGCTGCTGAGGATGAAATATGGCATGACCTGGGCTTGCAAGACCTTGCGCAGGCAGCCAGTTTACGTGAAGCTGTGCTAGCGCCGCTTGTCTCAGGCGAACGCTTTGTAGGTTATCTCCAGCTTTCGAATCACCATCCATCCTCGGTGGAATTCTCCGAGACTGAATTGCGTTTGATCAAAACAGTTGCTGATCAGGCAGCCGGGATCATTGAAAATTCCTTTATTGTCGAAAGGACCCGTCAGCGTGCCATGCGTTCTGATGCACTGCGCCGCATTGCCAGCCTGGCAGCCTCCACTGCGACGCTGGACGAAGTTCTGCGTTTCTCTACGCAGGAACTTGCGCGTCTCTTCCAAAGCGATTTGACGGCAATCTTCCTCGTTGAGGAACAGATGGGCGAATTGCGTCTGCACCGGGATTCGGTGGTTGGCGTCTTTGACGAATCGATCGAAGTGCTGGCGCGTCTTCATATTGAAGATCCGCAATACCGTCACACCGTTTCTGGCAGTCAAAAACCATACCTTTCAGGTCGCTTAAGCTCTGATCGTCGTATTCTTCCGGTTTATCGGCCTTTGGTCAATATCCTTCAGGTTGAATCGGCGATCGTTGTTCCACTTGTCGTTCGTGATCTCAGCCTTGGCGAATTAATGCTTGGAAGCCGCAAAACGGAATTTTTCAACAATTATGATCTTCAAGTCATATCGACCGCGGCGGGTCAATTAGCTTCGGCAATTGAGAATGCCACGCGCTCCACGCAAACGGATGAGAGTCTTCGCCGCCGCGTTGAACAACTTGTTTCCATTGCACGTGTCAGCCGCGAACTAAACTCGATGGTTGACTTGAAATCCCTGTTGGAAGTGGTGCGTGATGAAAGCCTGCGGACGACACGAGCAGAATGTGGAGCGATACTCCTTTTTGATACGACCGCTTCTTCCAACCCTTCGACGGTGCTCGGGGCGGGTCCACCACCCGTTACTCTTTCATTGGGCTGCCCTCTCCCGGAAACTTTTTCGGCTCTCGATCAAAAAGTGATCGAGACCGGCGATTCGCAACTTATTTCTGATTATCTCTTAAGTGATGAAACGCCAATCCATGAAGGTGTTCGCTCAGCCTTGATCGTTCCCATCCTCAGCCAGGGGAAGACCGCCGGCTTGATCCATCTACACTCCGGGCGCCAGGGGTTTTTTGACCAGGCCTCCCTTGAAGTTACACAGACCCTCGCTTTGCAAGCTGCCGTTGCGCTGGGTAACGTTCAGCGTTATCAGGAACAACGCCAGCGCACCGAGCTTCTGCGCCGCCGTGCAGAGACGCTGACCAAGTTCACAGAAGTAAGCCATAGCCTGAATTTTGAACAGCCGCTGGAACAGTCATTGCGGACCATCGCCAGCAGTATGCGGGAGGCCACTCCTTTCCAGGCAGTGCTGATCAGTATTTACGAACGGGAAACGGGCTTGTTGCGTCGGATGACCGGGGTGGGTTTTCCTCCCGACACCCTGAATGAATTGATGTCGCGTAAACAGCCGCTTTCGAGCATTCAGCAAATGCTCAAGCCTCAATTCCGTATCAGTCGCTCCTATTTCATCCCTGTCGACGAAGCACCCATCATCCCGGCAGATGTTCACATGGTCACTTTGGATTTGGATGACAAAACAGGAAAGTCATCAAATACGTGGGACCCCGACGATTTCCTCATCATTCCGCTGGAAGATGACCAGGGTGTTCCGCTGGGTTTGATGAGTTTTGACGCACCGCGCGACGGGTTGCGCCCAGACCTTGCTACCATCGAAGCGCTCGAAATTTTTGCCTCACAAGCTTCCCTTGCCATTGCGAATCATTTACGTTTCACTGAGCTTCGGGCAAAAGTGGACTCTTTAAACTCAGGGCTGCAGAGACAGCAACGACTCATCAACGTTACGCAAAATGATTTACCTATTTTGCTCCGCAAGGATCTTGATCAGACCATCTCGATACAAAACCTCAGTCAACGCAGCCAACGCGTTCGCGCCGGCCTTGCCATTACCGAGTCTGTGAGTCGGCAATTGGATGCCTCTTCAGCGTTGCAGGCACTCGGGCGCGAGACTCTCACACAGTTGGGTATGTCTGTGGCGATGGTGGCTGAAGCGACCCATGAGGGTCCGCGCCTCATCCATGTGCTGGGAAACGTGCCGCGCGCTACCAGCCCAGAGGCATTGTTCGGGCAGCGGAACCCGCTTCGGGCTTGTTTGCAGAGCGGCGAAGCCATCCTGATCTCAAACCTGGACGAAGACCTGGAGTGGCGTGAGACACCGCTCCTTTCCGCGTTGCGTGTCAAGTCGCTCATTTGTCTGCCAATCAAGATCGAAAAAAAGGCTGTCGCGGCGATGCTGGCTGTCAGCCCGGAGCCGATGCCCTCGTTTACAGATGAAGACCTACAGGTGTATTACCAGATCGCGCGACAGACATCTGTTATTCTCCAAAACATTTCCCTGCTTAATGAGACACGCCGGCGCCTGCAGGAGGTGAACCTGCTGCTTGATTTCAGCCGCCAGTTGCGCGGACTGGATTCGGAGCGTATCGTCCGTGCTTTGCTGGAAAGTGCAAGACGTGCCTTGCATGCCGCGCATGCTGGCGTGGTGCTGGTCTGGGACGAACATGCCAGTCAGTTGTTGCCGAAAGCAGTTTCGGGTTATGCGGATAATGAAACGATGAAGCGCATTGCCTATCGCCCGGGCGAATCTCTGCCAGGGCAGGTATTTGAGTCGAAGCGGCCCCTGCGTGTGGATGAAGTTCAATTTACACGGGACTATGTCTTTTCAACCGAAGGATTGCTGCTTTATCGGCAGGCAACCGGCGGGCGTTTGCCTGTTTCAAGCCTGCTGATCCCGATCCAATCGGGTGAACAATCGGTGGGCGTTCTGGTGCTGGATAATTTCAATACACCTGGCGCGTTTACACCGGAAGACGAAACCCTGCTTCTTTCACTTTCACAGCAGGTGGGGCTCTCGCTTCAAAACGTCCGTTTGGTGCAAGCAACACAGGAACGCGCGGCTCAACTGGAAGCGCTCACAAATGCCGCAACCACATTTACAGCAAGCCTGGAAAGCGACGAACTGGTTGCCTCCCTGCTCGATCAACTTGAACCGGTCATTCGTTATGACACAGCCACATTGTGGTTGCGTGAAAAAGATCGGCTGGTCGTATCTGCGGCACGAGGATTCCCGGATTTGGAACGCCGCCTGGGCTTGACCATCGCAGTGGAGGATAGTGCGTTATTCAAGGAAATGATCCGCACCGGGCAGGGGATCCTGGTCGGTGATGTACGCCATGACCCTCGCTTCCCGCCACTGGAAGCGCCGCGCCTCTCGTGGCTTGGCATGCCCCTGATTTCCAAGAACGAAGTCATTGGTGTGCTGGCGCTGGAGAAATGGCAGTCTCATTTCTACAACCGGGAACATATGCAAGTGGGAACGACCTTTGCCAGCCAGGCAGCGGTGGCTTTGGAAAATGCTCGATTATTCGAGGAAAGCCT
>DATKED010000140.1:0-5327 GCA_035512375.1 Anaerolineales bacterium | reverse complement strand
AGCCAGCTCATTCAAAGATCGGTAATACGGCTCGATGCTTGGGATGTAGTGCCTTTCATCTTTTGCATGCGGACCGATACCAGATTGGCCCCAAACGACCGCCTGCCCACCCGGCGCGAATCTCGCACTGGTGCCGGGGAGCTTCCTGCCCATTTTCGCGTCAGCGTCTGACGCTATTTTGACAGAATCAATCAAAGCTTTCAATGCTGGATTGTTCGGATCACACGCCACACCGTTTTCCATCACGTTCATACACAACTCGAGCCCATTGGCTTTGCAGTATTCTTCAACTTTCAACTTTAAACCTTCCACATCATCCTGCGGGATGGGACGGATCTCAACTCCCAAAATCCCTTCCGCAGCAGTGACGTTGTACATGCCAGGCGTACCTACATTGATGAAGGGAAATTTCGCTTGCGACTGCCATCCATCCGATGATTTGAGCGTAAGATGTTTGGCAAAAATGTCATTTAAAGCAGAGCGGGCGGCAATCAATTTCTCACTCAGGTCCCCTGTGCCTGCCATCCCACTATGACCCCTTGCGCCGTGCGCGATCACATCGAAGCGCATCACGCCGCGATTCTCCACGCAGATTTCGCCGAAGAGTTCCTTGCCCTTCTCGCCAGTGCGTTCACCAGCAATGAATAATGATGGGGTGATTCCCAATTCCTTCAAAACAAACGGTGTGCCCCAGGCTTCGGCTTCACCGTTTTCCTCATTGCCTACCAGCATCAACGAAATACCGGGGAAAGGCTTGCCCACTTTCAGCATGTCTCTGATCCAAACAAGATAGGTTGCAACGACGGTCTTCATATCCGCCGCGCCGCGACCCCAGAGGTAATCGCCTTCGACGCGCGGGGTGAATTGAGAGTCGTCGGGGTCGGGTTCGACGACGTCGAAGTGGCCGGTGAGCAGAATTGGAGACTGGTGATTCGAAACTGATTTGTTGGGTAACTGGGAATTAGTAACACCTGCACTTGTGTCAGGTGCAAGTGTTGGGAAAGTGGCGTAGATGGCAGGATATTTGCCGTCAAAGAATTTGACATCGAGACCTGCATTGCGGAGGTAGTCATCGATCAATGAGCCTGCACGGTGAACTTCATCAAGGCGTTCCTTTGGCGAGGCAGTCACAGATGGGATGCGGATCAGTTGTTGTGCGAGGTCGAGGATTTCGCTGGTCTTATCGGGATGCGAGATTTCAACCGTTGCCTGTGTGCGCGGGCGGAAGCGGATCGGAGCCTGAGGCGTGTGGCGCACATGGTCGCGGCTTCGCTGGAGGAATTCTGCGATCTTGGATGCTTCTTCACCCAGCGATCCATATTCGGCGGCGATCCGTTCCACATCCGCTTTTACCTGTGCTTCCCGCTCGAAATGCAGCTCCCGCAGGACCTTCAACGGGACCTCGTCGTTCTCGCCCAATTCCATTTGGAGGCGGGCACGCATTTTCTCGGCAGTGTTGCGCGCACCTTCGGAGATCTCGATAAGCGGAGTCAGATCGTCCCACAACTTCAATGCTTCCGCCAGGGGCCTCACTTCCTTGAGAGTCCATTTTAGGAACTCGCGCATGGCAATGGGTTTGCCGGTTAACGGATTCTCGATCTCAGCGCGTAGGCTGAATTTGGCGGCTAGGTTCTCGTTGACGCGGGCGCGGCTGATGTCCTCGCGGTCATATCGGAAGCCCCGGGCAAATCGAGGGTCAGAATAGATGCGGAGAAGCAGGAGGTGTTTGAGGGTCAGGTTGGCAATGTCCAGATCAAGGCTGTGACCGCCCTCATCGGTACGGATTTCCACACGTCCCATCGGCAGATTGATGCGTGCCATCAGGTTTTGCTTTTCGATCTGCAGAGCCATCTCCTCGGGCGGCGTCGCTTCACCAACGGCAAACAAGCCGCGGGTGTAGAGAGCCGTGAGTTCGTCACTGGTCGTAGAGATGATCCGCTCGACCGGGTCTGCAAACGAACGGGCGCGGATGGGAGTCCAGTTGTTGTTGCCAAAACGGACGCCGCGGCGCACGAGGTCATAAGAGATTTGCAGATAATCATTGTATGAACGATAGAGGTCGGGGAGGTCGATCGCCGGCGGATTCGGGAACGTGAGGTTGCGAACCGAATCGAACTCCGTGAGAGCGACCATAGCGCGTCCAGCGCGGACCTGAGCCTGCAACGGCGTGGACGCCCCGATCGCCACGAAGAGCGACGCAAACGCGCGCAGGAGGCGGGATGCCGTGATATAGAATTCAGACTTGAACTCATCGAGGTGTTTATCGCCGCGCTCGCTTGGCGGGAGATGCATGAAATCCCATACAAAGAGCGGATCGGGCAAAGACATGTTGGTGTGAATGCCCGCGGTTGCCAGCGTATCGCCGTAGAGATCGACACATTTTTCGAGATAGCGGCGTTTGGCAATACCCCAATTACCAGGGATGGAATGATACCCAATATCGGTGAGGAATAAAAGATTTCCGTGCCAGTAATGGAGCCGCTCGCCGAAGTTGTCACCCGCACAATGGAGCGCGTTGATCAGTGATGCCTCCATCAGGCGCGCTTCACAGACTGCACCACGCAGACTGTAGTACGGGCGCGTCGCCCATTCGACCATCCAGTGAAAGACCTCGAGCTGGCTGAACTGTGCCTGCCACGGCGGAATGCACTCGGCGCGCAGGTAATCCACGAAGGAATGCTGGCTTGGTCCTGCACCTACAGTGAGCAAGGGACGCAGATCTTCATCGAGGAGATTCCATTCCTGTTCGAAGCCGTTGAGTCCGCTTTGAGGTTTCTCTTTAATGGCTTGTTCTACGGCGAGGAGGTATTTGTCGGCGAATTTTTGGGAGGGCATGAACAGACTCTATTCTTTTAATAGTTTCGAGCGTATCAACAATACAGCCTTACCCATTTCATTAAGTGAGGATTCTGAGGTTTCCCGATCATGCCACGCACGTTGCATGAAATAGATATATGAGCGAATTTCTTTTACACTTGACGAATCACTATACTGCAGTAAATTACTTGACCAAGCCCACTCACCAATTTCTGCTACAGGATCAAAAGTTAGAGCGAATTCAGTTAATTGACTCCAGCCGGCATCACCAGGTGGTAAATCTTGAATCGTCAAATCTTCTGTTCGAATTATTTTGCGTTCCATCAAAATCACCTCTTACCTCAAACTCTCCAATCCTTCCACCAGTCTCTTGAACGCGCCTTCGGTCCGTTCGACGGGCGTGGCGTAGGAGAAGCGAATCCAGTCTCTCCCAAAGGGAGAGAAGAACGCGCCAGGGACAAGCGCCACGCCGTGATTTTCAGCGAGATACTGACCGAGGGGTTCGCTATCCATCCAATCCTTGGCTTTGAGATAATCAGCCACATTGATAAATGCATAATATCCCTTGCCGATGATGTGCTGAAATTCATTACGCAGAAGAAGGTCTTTCAACGCGATGCGGCTGGCGTTGGTCGGCTCGATGATGGTCCTGGCGGCCTCAGCAAATCCCATTTCGTAGGCTGCCATGGCAACTGCCAGGGAATAAAAGGGTGGGATGACACCATGCGAGGCGCGCGCCATGATGAATTTGATCACGGCCTCGTCCGCGATCAAATGGCAATTGCGAATATTTGAAGCGCCGAGCGATTTTGTAATGCCATCGAGGAACAGCAATCGCTTGCGTTCCTCGGGGGTAAAGAACTTCAGGAAGGAATTTAAGTCCATTGGGGATTCGTCGGTCACGTAGTGATACATCCAGTCGAAGAGGACGAATGCCACTCCTGATTCCAGCGCACACTTGCCAAGTGAAACCTGCTTCTCAACAGGGATCGTCAAGCCTGTCGGGTTATCGGGATTCGTAATGACGAGACCTGCGATCTTGCGCCCCTCGGATTCTGCAAATTTCACACTTTCGCGAATCGCGTCTTCGGAATAAGCCCAGCCCTGCGCGGGGTCGCCCGGGGCCCACAATACGTTTGCACCGACACCGTAGGGTCCCCAATTGTACGAAATCCACGGAACGCGCGAGACCATGACGAGGTCACCCTGGCGTCCGTGACCGAGCGCCATCATCGCTTGATAGGCTTTCAGCAGCGCGTCGCGCCCGCCCGCAGTGCCGAGGACGTTTGCCGGTCCCCAGCCAGAGGCAGAGTCCAATTTCCAATATTGCTCGATCACCGATTTCCGATACGCGTCCGTGCCAAAGGGCATATCGTAGGCAGTCCCGTGCTCAATTTGAATCTGCGCGGCGCGTTCAAGGATCGCCTTGGGAACGCCGGGCAAGGACGCTCCTCCGTCACCTTGCGATGCGTCGAAAATCCTTGCACCAGGATTCTTCTCAAGATACACCTTCAACGATTTGTTGATGATGAACATGCGTGAGGGCGGAATGTCCATCATCTGTTTGAGATGCTCACTGACTGGCACAAGATTCTTCTCATCAACGGCGAACACGGGCGTGGTGTTGGAAATCATGGTGGCTCCTTTGCACAAAAATAACGCCCCGATGTTTTCGGGGCGTTTGGTGTACTTAGTGAGTATGAACTTCTTGTACGTGTTCACCTGACAACCACCAACATCCCGTCACTAAATGAGTGACAGTATTGTTATCGTTGGCATTGGTATCACGATGGAACCGGCTAAACATTGGGCGCAAGGATACCACTGCGCGATATGTGCGTCAAGCAGGGATTCCTATACAATTAGGAATAGAAGCTTTGCGCAACGCTCCTGCTTACCAGTCGCTATTACTTATTGAATTCAGGATTCTTGCTTGTGTAAAGCGCAAGTACATTTCCTGTAGGATCCTTGAAGAGTCCAAACCATCCAGTACCGGGAATTTCCGTCTTGGGACGGATAATGGTGCCGCCCAGTTCTTCCGCCCGTTTCAAGTCCGCTTCGATGTCATCACTGTCAATATAGACCAGCACCTGACCGACAGGGTTTTCGCCAGACACTTTGTTGAAGCCACCACCGTAACCGCTGCCATCCTCCCACATGGTGTAGTCGAACTCCGCGACGTGCTGCATCTTCCAGCCGAACAATTCCTGATAATACTTGCCCGCAGCTTCAACGTTCGCCGCGGGAATCTCAACATGGACAACATTTCGTTTGGATATAGTGGACATAAGACCATTCCTTTCTCTTTGAATATAGAACTTTAGTTCTGATTATAACCGGAAACCTTTTTTTCTTGCCTTAGAGTATTCTGGCTCTTCGGGAATAGCCGTGAATTAGCCATATATGGTGGTGGCAGCGAATAAACGATAACCGCTCAGGTCAAGATAGATACGCTGGAATAAATGCTTGAGATTGAAAATACCATAGCAACGTCTCTTGAGAACTTTGAC
>DATKED010000139.1:0-4926 GCA_035512375.1 Anaerolineales bacterium | reverse complement strand
CCGGTGAGTAAAAATCACTCGATCAACATGACAGGCTGCTCCTACATTTACAATTTGATGAATTATAAAATATTCCCAGGCTCATCGCCGCCTTGAAAAGCCGAAGGTAGATGGTGGCGGGAGCAAAAAGGAGATGGCATGGACATCAACCCTGAAAACCAATTCGACTTCTGGCTCGGTGAGTGGGATGTGGCCTGGGGTGAAGATGGAAAAGGGACAAACCGCATCGAACGTATTTTGGGTGGAAGGATCATCCAGGAAAATTTCACCGCGCCGGACTTACTTGGAATGAGCGTGTCATCCTCTGATCCCGAACGCCAATTATGGTGCCAGACCTGGGTAGATAACAATGGCACCTATCTTGATTTCACAGGCAAATTCGAGGATGGCAAAATGATCCTGACACGGGATGCGATTGTCAAAGGCGAGGCATGCAAACAAAGAATGGTCTGGTACAACATCCGGGAAAATGAATTTGACTGGGACTGGGAACGCTCTGAAGTTGAAGGTGAGACCTGGCGCACCCTCTGGCAGATCAAGTATACACGGCAAAAGTAAACCGATATAATCGGCGGTATGACTCAAAAACCGCTCTCCCCTTCTGCCCAAAAAATTCAAGACCAGCTCAAATCGCTCGGATACGATTACACCGTGATCGAGCACGCCGAATCCACGCGTACCGCGCAGGAAGCCGCCGACCGCGCCGGCTGTGCACTGGGGCAGATCGTCAAGTCCCTGATCTTCAAGGGCAAGGAGTCGGACAAACCCATCCTCGTCCTGACCAGCGGCGCGAACCGCGTCGACGAGAAGCGCATCAGCGAGTATGCCGGAGAAGCCATCGGCCGCGCCGATGCCGGTTTCGTGCGCGCCGTCACCGGCTTCGCGATCGGAGGCGTGCCGCCCGTCGGACATCTTCAGAAAATGGAAACCTATCTCGATGAGGACTTCCTGCAATATCCCACCATCTGGGCCGCGGCAGGAACTCCCAACGCGATCTTTGAGTTGAAGACAGAGGACCTGCAAAAGATGACAGGCGGGAATGTCGTGCGAGTCAAATAATGTTCGAGGACATCTATAACTTTCTACCGCTCTCCGAAAAGCTGTTTACCGCGGGCATGCCGACCGCCGAGCAACTAACAAATGCCGCCCAGCGTGGCGTCGAATTAGTGATCAACCTGGCTCCCCATGAAGTTTCCAACGCGCTGCCGAATGGGACGGAACTGGTGGCCTCACTGGGGATGCAATATATCAACATTCCCGTGATCTGGAATACGCCGACAAAAGATGGGCTGGACCGGTTCATGGACGTGCTGGATGAAAACCAGGATAAAAAGATCCTGGTCCACTGCCAGGCAAATTTTCGGGCGACCGCCTTCGTGGCTCTGTACCGCATCCTCAGGCAGGGCCGGAACGCCGATGAAGCCATGGCAGGTCATCGGTGGAGCGGCGCAGGGCAAATTGATGACGACAACACTTTTTATTTATCACGCTCTTGAAGAACGCGAGTATATTGCCGCCTATAGCGCGGCATTGGCCCTGGGGTTGTTTTCTCTGATCTTGGTGCTGGGCTCCGATTGGTTGAGGCGCGGAGAGCATTAAAGCCCATCTAAAAAACTTGATCCCGATTTCAGATTTTAGAGCGAGGCTGTTCATCAGAACAGTCTCTTTTTCCTGTGCGCAAGACGGCGGTGTGAGCATGAGTATTTTTTCATTTGCAAGGAGACCTCCTTTGTCGTAAAATCTTTATAGACCAACCCTTCGACTGCCGCAACCAATGCGGCGCGCAGGGCAAGCTTAAGGAGGCTGAATGGCTACGACTTTATCCAAAACTGAAGCCGCGTCCCGCCCGATGACCGAGGAAGCGGATTTCCTGCAGATCAAATCCATCGATCACGTCCATTTTTACGTGGGAAATGCGAAACACGCCATGTACTACTGGTGGAAGGCGTTCGGTTTCAAGCCCGTTGCGTATTCAGGGCTTGAAACGGGCAACCGCGCTTTTGCTTCGTACGTTCTTGAATCGGGGCAGGCGCGGTTTGTTATTTCTGCCGCCTATGCGCCGTCCAGTGAGGTCGCTGCCCATCACATGGTCCATGGCGATGGGGTGAAAGTGATTGCCCTCGAAGTGGACGATGTTGAAAAAGCGTGGCAGGCGACCACGTCACGCGGCGGAAAATCCGCGTGGGCGCCGCGCGAAGAGAAAGACGATCACGGCATCTTTCGCACATCAGCAATATCCACGTATGGCGAAACCTTGCACGTATTTGTTGACCGCGCTGATTACAAGGGTGTTTTCGCGCCCACCTACAAACCGATCAGCTACGAAGCGGAGTCCACAGGTCTCGCCGCGATTGACCATATGGTGGGCAACGTGCCACTTGGCAAGATGAATCACTGGGTCAATTTTTATCATCAGGTGATGGGCTTCCGCCAGTTACTGCACTTCGATGACAAAGACATTTCCACCGAATACTCGGCGCTCATGTCCAAGGTGATGCAGAACGGCAATGGACGCGTCAAGTTCCCGATCAACGAACCCGCCGAAGGACGCCGCAAGAGCCAGATCGAGGAGTACCTCGATTACTATCTCACGCCCGGCGTGCAGCATCTTGCCATCATGACAGGCGATATTCTTAGCACAGTCGAGAAGCTCCGCTCACGCGGCGTGGAATTCCTGCGCGTGCCCGACACATACTACGAGATGCTCCCCGAGCGCGTCGGACAGATCAAAGAGGACATGAAAGCCATCCACGATCTCGGCATCCTCGTGGACCGTGACGATGAAGGCTATCTCCTGCAAATCTTCACCCGTCCAATTCAGGACCGCCCTACCATGTTCATCGAGGTCATACAACGTCATGGCTCGCAGGGATTCGGCAAAGGCAACTTCAAGGCTTTGTTCGAGTCCATTGAGATGGAACAGGAACGACGCGGGAATTTATAAGATTTATGTCGTTGCGAGCCTGCGGGAAGCAATCTCTTATTGGACAGAGAAGACTCCTCGATAAGATCCTGTTACTGAACGGGCGATTGCTTTGTCGGGAAAAACATCCTCCTCGCAATGACGGGAATGAAACCATATGAAATTTGCCACCGTCTCCACACTGCGCGCGACGTCCCAGCCCGCTCTCGTTATGGATGACCGAGTCCATACCCTGCCATATGCGGACATGCACGCGGTCATCGCCGTAGGCGCACAGAAAGCTGCCAGCCGAGCCTCCAAGGATTCCTTTGCGCTCGAGGAAGTCCAATTCCACTCACCCGTCCATCCGACAACGTTACGGGATGGATACGCCTTCGAGCAACATGTTGTGACCGCCAACCGGAACCGCGGACGTGAAGTCCCTGAAGAGTGGTACCTGTTCCCGGTCTTCTACTTCACAAATCCCAACGCGGTGTTTGGACATGAAGATGTCATCCCCTATCCGCTGTACACCAATGCCCTGGATTATGAACTCGAAATCGCAGCGGTCATCGGCAAGGGTGGGATCAACATCAAACCCGAAGATGCACCCGCGCATATTTTTGGCTACACGATCTTCAATGATTGGTCTGCGCGGGATATCCAACGCAAGGAAATGGCTGTGGGGCTGGGTCCTGCAAAGGGCAAGGATTTCGCTTCGTCTTTTGGACCCGTTATCGTCACGCATGAAGCGCTTGCCGATAAAGCGGCGGGACGTCCGGGCGTGTATGACCTGTCGATGGCAGCGAGGATCAACGGGGTGGAATTCTCCAGAGGCAATTTCAAAGACATCCACTGGTCGTTCGGAGAGATCATTGCGCGTGCTTCTGAATCCGTGATGCTACAGCCTGGAGATGTGATCGGCTCCGGGACGGTCGGCACGGGCTGCCTGCTCGAGCTGACAAAGTTCCAGGGTCCCTGGCTCAACCACGGAGATGTCGTTGAACTTGAGATCGAAAGGATTGGAGTGTTAAGGAACACGATCGCTTAGTTACTGAGTGAAATAAGATGAAGATGAAAAAGCAAAGCTTGCTTGCGATGCTGGGGATGGGGATGATTGCGCTGGGTTGCACGTTTGGAACAGGAACCCCAACGACACAGCCACAAGTGGATGAAGTTGGAACGATTGTGGCTGCCACCATGCAGGCCCTAACCGCAGCTCCCAGTGACAGCCTTTCTACGCAAGTTCCCACTCAAACAACTGGATTTCCCGTTTCATATGGAAATGTCTCATTCGTCATTCCAGATGGACTGGCAAGCGCTGCAAATACAGAGACCATGACGGCGGTTGAATCAAATAGTGGCGCACCCTGGGATATTGGACCCACACATTTGAGGTTTACATTGACGGGCTATCCAGTCCAGGGCAAGTTCCATGAGCCAAGAATTTTTGTCTATCCAGCGGATGAATATGCACAGGTGAATTCTACTGCCGCGGAACAGATAGATCGCGTCAAAAAAATTCTTGCAGGTTTTGCGTTAATGAAAGAGACTCTACCGGGTGTTCCCTGGTTCAATGCTGAATCTCTCATTGCAGCGAACATCCAAGTTGTCCCTTTTCAGAGCGGTAGTGGTGTTCGTACGTTAACGCAATACGCCCAATATGCCGCACCGATCAATAACCGCGAGTTGTTCTATCATTTCGCAGGACTGACAGGCGATAACAAATATCACATCATTGCCATTCTCCCCCTCACTGCGCCTATTCTGCCGGAAGATGAAAAGCCGGAAGCCTCTGTTCCCGAAGGAGGCGTAGCAATCCCAGCAGGCATCGGACCAAATAGTGTCTACTATATTTCTGTCACGCAGAGGTTGAATTCAGTGCCGCCGGAGGCATACACTCCGTCACTTACCCTGCTGGACAGCCTTATTCAATCCATTCTTGTGACAAACCCTTAAGGAGGTAACATGCCTTTTTACCACAAACTTGGACAACTCCCCCACAAACGCCACACGCAATTCCG